>JAUIGA010000127.1 GCA_030430125.1 Chloroflexia bacterium
CACCGCCGTTGCCGGTGAGATCCAGCACAAGACCCGCCGAATGGCGGATGAGCTCCATGGCAGCGCCGAGTGCCGCAACCGCCAGGTCGTAGGTGTAGAACGACGTGAGCTTCAGCAACCCGATGTTCCCCGGAAGCAGGCGAACCGTGTCGACACCCCAGTTCCGGGCCGGGCCCTCCTGACGCCACCTGACGATCCAGTCGTCGGCCGGACGGGCCGCATCGCCCAGATGCTCGACGAGCAGGTGGCCGTCGCCGGTCGCCAGGCGCAAATCCATCGTCGGGCGCCCGGCGAGTGCAGCTGGCGCATCGCCCAGGTGGTGATATGCCTGCCGAGCTCTCGCCGCCCTGAGCATACCGGCACCAACGCGGCCGGTTTCAGGCACCACATGCCGCGCTTCCAGCACCTCGGCGGCTCGTTCCAGCAACGCATCGATCTCTTCGCCCGACAGCGTGGTTGCAGACTCGTCGACCATCACCCTGACCGATCCTCACGCCGCGACCGGTTGCGGAGCAGCCCATCGCGGCGTGTCTGGAATACGTGGACCTACAACCTCGTTGCGCCGCGCTACCCGCCGGACATCGCGCCGACGATCCAGAACGGCTCCTTGCCGGTGACGACCTCCTCCGGCAGCGGATCGTCGATCGGATCGTGCGAAAGGTCCCGCTCGCAGGCGAAGAACCGTACCATCGGCCGCCGCTCCTTCGTCCGGTGGTCGCGGATCGTCCCCTTCAGCATCGGGTAGGTCGCCTCGATCGCATCGACGACGGTCCGCGCCGTCACCGGCTCGACAACACCTTCCAGCGCGATCTCGCGATCGTCGACGCGGGCCAGGGTGCGGAGATGCGCGGGCAGGATGACACGGATCATGAGAGGGTCTGGACCTCCACCGACATCACCTTCGGCAGGTCCGCCGCGATGGTGAGCCACGTGTCGCCACCGTCCGGCGACGCGTAGACCTGCCCACCGGTGGTGCCGAAATAGATGCCGCACGAGTCAAGCGAGTCGACCGCCATCGCGTCGCGCAGCACGTTGTGGTAGCAGTTTTCCTGAGGCAACCCGTTCGTCAGCGCCTCCCACTCGTTGCCGCCGCTGCGGCTCCGGTAGACCCGCAACTTGCCTTCGGGCGGAAAGTGCTCGGAGTCGCTCTTGATCGGCACGACGTAGACCGTCTCCGGCTCGTGTGCATGCACGGCGATCGGGAAGCCGAAGTCGCTTGGCAGGTTGCCGCTGATCTCGACCCAGTTCGCGCCGGCGTCGTCGGTGCGCATCACGTCCCAGTGCTTTTGCATGAAGAGCGTGTTCGGTTTCGACGGGTGCATTGCCAGCTTGTGTACGCAGTGCCCGACCTCGGCGTCAGAATCCGGCAGCTCCCACGGCGAGACGAGCCCGTGGTTGATCGGCGTCCATGTCTTGCCGCCGTCGTCGGTGCGGAACGAGCCCGCCGCCGAGATCGCGACGAAGATCCGATCGGGGTTGGTCGGGTCCTCGATGATCGTGTGCAGGCACATGCCGCCCGCGCCCGGCGCCCAGAGGTTGCCGGACGGGTGCTCACGCAGCCCGGAGAGCTCGTGCCACGTAGTGCCGGCGTCGGTCGACTTGAACAGCGCGGCGTCCTCGACCCCGGCGTAGACGGTGTCCGGGTCGTGCAGCGACGGCTCCAGGTGCCAGACGCGCTTGAATTCCCAGGGGTGCTGGGTGCCGTCGTACCACTGGTGGGTGCCCGGCACGCCGTCGTAGGCGAACTCGTTGCCGATCACCTCCCAGGTCTTGCCGCCGTCGTCGGAGCGCTGCATAACCTGGCCGAACCAGTCACTGGTCTGGGATGCGTAGAGCCGGTTCGGATCGATCGGGGAGCCCGTGATGTGGTACATCTCGTGTCCCGCGAACTGCGGCTCGCTGATTTCCCACATCTTGCGGCTCTCGTCCGAAGTCAGGATGAACGCGCCCTTGCGCGTCCCCACCAGTACGCGTACGCCACTCATGGTGTGCTGCTCCTTGGTGCGTCACGAATGCGATCGCCAACACGTTTGTGTACGTACGCAAGCATACCGTGTGGAGCGGGTGGCACATTATCCGAAATTGCGATGGTTCGGCACGGGCATGACTCGGTCGGGGCAGGCACGTCGGCACGGGCCCGGCTCTCGATGATGGTGACAAGTACGTGGACGGGCGCACAAACCCGCCCACACGGCGAGGCTGGGAGACCGCGAAACCGGCTCAACATGTGGTCGAGCCGGACGGCTTTGAGGTTCTCCCTACTGCCGCTGCGCCTGGATCCGCTCGCGCAGTTTCGCCTCCTGCTCACGCAGCTCCGGCGTGAACGCCTCGCCGAAGTCCTCGTCCTCGAACACGCGTCGCAGCTCAAGCTGGTCGCCATCGTTCATTGGGCACTTCTTCGCCCACTCGACGGCCTCGTCCATCGACTCGACCTTCCACATCCAGAATCCGGCAAGCAGCTCCTTGGTCTCGGCGAACGGCCCGTCGGTAACCGTGGTCTTGCCGCCTTCGAATCCGATGCGCACGCCGGCCGAGCTCGGGTGCAGTCCCTCGCCGTCGAGCATGATGCCGGCGTTGACCAGCGCCTCGTTGTACCTGCCCATCTCGGCGAAGGCCTCTTCTGTGCCTCCCGCTCCCGCTTCGATTTCCGGGGTGGACTTGAGCAGAACCATCACGCGCATCTCGATATCTCCTGGTTTACCGGTCTCAGCCGGCTGCGTGTTCGCCACGGGGCCACCCCGTGGCATCAGATAGTCGAACGGCCCGACACGATTTCGACATCGCCGCGCATGGATTTCGAACGCTGGCAGCAACCCATACAAGTCGTCCCCGGCTTTCACTCATGACTCAGCGCCAGCATGCGCTTCTTGAGGAACCGCCGCTCCTGCTCCGGCGGGTCGAGCGCCAGCGCGCGCTCGTAGGCGGCCCGCGCCTCGTCGGTCATCCCGATCCGGCGGCACAGATCCGCCCGCGCCGCGTGCGCGAGATGGTAGTCCGCGAGATCGCCTCGCGCCAGGATACCGTTGATCAGGGCCAACCCCGCCGCGGGACCGTCCTGCATTGCCACGGCCGCCGCCCGGTTCAGCTCCACCACCGGCGACGGCTCCACCAGCATCAGGAGATCGTACAACCCGACGATCCGTCCCCAGCCGGTCGTCTCCGTCGACTCCGCCTTCGCGTGCTCGGCCGCTATCGCCGCCTGCAGGGTGTAGGGACCCAATCGCCGGGTCGCCAGCGACTGCTCGACCAGGCGCTCCCCCTCGGCGATCATCGCACGATCCCACAGCGCGCGGTCCTGCTCCTCCAGCGGCACCATGTCGCCCGCCGGGTCAGCCCGTGCCGGCCGCCGCGCCTCGTGCAGCAGCATCAGCGCCAGCAGGCTCGACGCCTCGATGTCGGGCATGAGGCCGGTCAGCAGCCGCACCAGGCGAATTGCCTCACCGGAGAGATCGGGCCGGGTCAGGGAATACCCCGACGAGGCGGCATAGCCTTCGTTGAACACGAGATAGATCACCTGCAGCACCGCATCGAGCCGCTCCGGCCGCTCGTCCGGCTCCGGCACCTGATAGGGAACCCGCGCGTCGCGAATACGCTTCTTGGCGCGCACGATCCGCTGCGCGATGGCGGAGGGCGCGGCGAGGTAGGCGCGGGCGATCTCCTCGGTGGTGAGCCCGCACACTTCGCGCAGCGTCAATGCCACGCGGGCATCCGGCGGCAATACCGGATGGCAACAGGTGAAGATCAGGCGCAACTGGTCGTCGGCGATGGTGGCATCGTCGATGTCGAACTCGTCCGGCGTGTCGAGGTCACGCTGCCAGGCGATCTCCGGCATCGCGCTGTCGAACCGCTGCCGGCGACGCATCGCGTCGATCGCCTTGAACCGCCCGGTGGAGACCAGCCAGGTTCGCGGGTTGTTCGGCACACCGTCGCGCGTCCACTGGTCGACCGCGGCGGCGAAGGCGTCGTGCATGGCATCCTCGGCCCGGTCGAAGTCACCAAGCAGGCGGATGAGGGTGGCGAGCACGCGGCGGGATTCGGTTCGATAGACGTTGTCGACCAGTGTTTGCATGCCTGCGGCGGTGACACCGCTCATTGGGCGGCGAATCGCTGCGCCGAGCGGGCACGAGCCTTCGCGGCCTCCTCCTCGCGGTTCTTCGGTGTGGCGTTGGTCTGGAGTGCATCGAGCAGCCGTGCCGACGCGAGCGCGATCTCCTCCACGGCGGCATGGAATGCAGGCTCATTCGCCTGCGACGGCTTCGTGTACCCGCTGATCTTGCGGACGTACTGCAGGGCCGCGGAGTGGATCTCATCGTTGGTGGCGGGTGGATCGAAGTTGAACAGGGTCCGAATGTTCCTGCACATGGCGGTTCGTCTCCAGGTCGCGACGTCTTCGTCGCCGGGTATCCCTGCCATTGTACGAACATGCCCGGATGCCTGCCGCCCCGCAGAGGGCGTGCCGGCAACGGTCAACACCGCACGGGCGAGCGCATCAGGTTCAAGACCCTCACACTTGCTGATCCCGCTGCTATCATGGCCGACATGAGCACTACCAGCTACGGCACCTGCAACCTGTGTGGCAAGCGCATGTCGAAGGCCGGCATGACCCGGCATCTGGAAGCATGCGCGCCGCGCCACGATCCACCGGCGATGGGGCGACCTGCCCGGATTCTCCGGCTCCGTATCGAGGCCGCCTGGTCATCGTGGTACTGGATGGACGTGGAGCTCCGGCACGACCTGACGCTCCAGGAGCTGGACGGCTTCCTGCGGCTAACCTGGCTCGAGTGCTGCGGGCACCTCAGCTCGTTCTACATCGGGCACGATGAGTACACGGTGCCGTTCGCGCTGGGTGACTTCATGGATATGGGCCAGCGGTCCATGGACGTGCGGATCGGCAAGGTCCTGGGCAAGGGCGACCGGTTTCGTCACATCTATGACTTCGGCTCCTCAACAGAGGTCAAGCTGCGGGTCACGGGCGAGCGGCAAGGCAAGCTCGGCGACGACTACCTGCGCCTCCTGAGCCGGAACGAACCTCCCGAGTGGGAATGCGATACCTGTGGGGCCACCGCGACGTGGATTTGCACGGTGTGCATGTATGAGCAGGACAACCCATTCTATTGCGAAGCGCACGCCCGCAATCACGACTGCGACGACCCCGAGATGCTGCTGCCGGTCGTGAACTCGCCCCGGATGGGGGTCTGCGCCTACACCGGTGCGCTGCCAGAGGAATACTGGTCCAACGCATGACGGCGTCCGTTACCAAATCATCGCAGGGGAGGCCTGGCCCGCGCCAACGATCATGGTCGTGGCGAAGTCAGCGCGGGCCAGGCCTCCCACACCGCTGTGCCCAACGGCGACGGCATCAGGCCGGGGCTGCGACCCCGGTCGCGGCGGCCTGGACCGCGACAGGCGGGACGGTGGCGACCGACCGCAACGGCACCATCATCGGGGTGCCAAGCTCGGGGTGCAGCAGCACGTCGGCATCGACATCAAAAATCCGATGCAGCAGCGGGCAGGTCATCACCGTCTCCGGTGTGCCCTGGGCGACGATCCGCCCTTCCCGCATGGCGACGATGTGATCGGCGTAGCGCGCCGCGAGGTTGATGTCGTGGATGACCATCACCACCGTCTTGCCCTGCTCCCGGTTCAGCTTCCAGATGATGTCGAGCAGGTCGACCTGGGCGGCGATGTCGAGGAAGGTCGTTGGCTCGTCCAGCAGCAGCACCGGCGTATCCTGCACCAGCGACATCGCGATCCACGCCCGCTGGCGCTGCCCGCCGGAAAGCGAGCCGACCGTGCGGTAGCGCAGCTCCTCCAGCCGGCATTGCCGGATCGCCCAATCGACCATCTCCTCGTCCTCCCGCGTCCAGCGACGCAGGAGCCCCTGGTGCGGGGTGCGACCGGCGGTGACGAGATCCTCAACCAGCACATCCTCCGGCGCGCTGGCTTCCTGGTTCAGCAGGGCGAGTCGTCGTGCCAGTGCCTTGTGCGAACCGCTGGCGATGCTCTTGCCGTCGAGGTGGATGGTGCCGGCGCCGAGCTTCTGCAGCCGGGCACAGCTCCGCATCAGGGTCGATTTGCCGCAGGCATTCGGTCCGACCAGGGCGGTGATGCGGCCACCGGGAATGGTCAGCGTCAGGTCGTCCGAGACGACCGTGGGGCCATACCCCGTCCGCGCGTTGCTGATGGCGAAGCCCGTGGATCCCTGGCGCTCGCCGGCTCTGCCCCACATCGCCTGGCTGCGCGGCACGCAGTACCCCGCGCATCGGGTCGGGGCCGGATGCGGCAGGACATCGCAGGCCACCCCGAAGAGCTGTGTCAGCAATTCCGGCTGCAGCACCTCCGTCGGCGTGCCGTCGCCGACGATGCGCCCGTCCCGCATGGCGACCAGCCTGTCGCTGACCCGCGCCGCCTCGTTGATGTCGTGGAGCACCATCACGATGGTACGCCCCTCGTCCCGGTTCAGCCGCTCGACCAGCTCCATCACCTCAAGCTGGTGGGCGATATCCAGGTAGGTCGTCGGCTCATCCAGCAGGAGCATCGGCGTCTCCTGCGCCAACACCATCGCGATCCACGCGCGCTGGCGCTGCCCGCCGGATAGCTCGCTCACCGGTCGCAAGCGCAACCCGGTCATCCCGGCAAGGTCGAGCGCGTGTTCCACCGCCTGGCGGTCGCGTTCGGTCGGCGGCTGCAGGAACGCCTGGTGCGGATATCGCCCCCGGTGCGCCAGCTCCTCCACCGTGACGCCATCCGGCACAACCGCCTGCTGGGAGAGGAGCCCGAGCCGCTTCGCAACCTCCCGCGACGGCAGGTCGTGGATCGCCTGACCGTCCAGCATCACAGCCCCGGATGTCGGGGTCATCAACCGCGACAGTGCCCGCAGTAGCGTCGACTTGCCACAGCCGTTCGGCCCGATGATGGTGGTGATCGTGCCTTCCTCGATCGTGAGATCGAGGTCGGACACAATCGTGGCCGTGTCGTAGGCGAGGGAGATGCGTTCGGCGGCAAGCTGGGTCATGGTCACCTCGACGGGGTTGCCTACATCCGCAGGTTCGAGCGATAGAGCAGGTAGAGGAAATACGGAGCGCCGACCGCGCCGGTGATGACACCAACCGGGAGCGTCACCGGCAACAGATGCTGCGCCACGATATCCGACGCCAGCAGCATGATGCCGCCCAGGAACGCGGTGAACACCAGCACGCTGCCAGTCGGCGGCCCGGCGATCATGCGGGCCATATGCGGCACGATGAGCGCGACGAAGCCGATCGGTCCCGCCAGGGCGACACTCACCGCCGCCAATGCGCAGCCGACCACGATCAACAGCAGCCGGGTCCGTTCCAGCGGCACCCCCAGGCTACGTGTCATGGTGTCGCCCAGCTGCAGGGTGCGCAACGATTCCATCAGCAGCACCGACAACGGCGCCAGCACGAGCAGGACCACGCCGATGAGCAGAATGTCGTCCCAGGACATGGCGTAGAGCGAGCCCATCGACCACACCACCGCCGGACGCACGATCTCGACCGGGAACTTCACCGTGAGGTAGGTCGACCCCGCGCTGACGACGGCTCCCACCCCGATCCCCACGAGGATGAGACGATTCGTCGAGATCCCCTGTTTCCACGAGAGCACATAGATCACCGCCGCGGTGACGACCGCCCCGACAAACGCGGCCACCGGCACGAGCTCGGAGCCGATCCCGAAGATGATGCCGCCCATGGCCATCAGCGTCGCGCCGGTGTTGATGCCGATGATGTCCGGGGAGACCAGCGGGTTGCGCGCGATCCCCTGGAAGATGGTGCCCGATATCGCGAGCGCGCCGCCGATCAGCGCGGCGGCAAGGATACGCGGCAGGCGCAGGTCGCGCACGACCATCTCTGTATCCTCGGTCCCGCGCCCGAGAATGGCCAGCACGACATCCTGCGCCGGGATCGAGAAACTCCCCAGCGTCACCGCCCAGACGATGAGGGCGATCAGGACGGCGGCGGCGATGAGCGTGAGCTCGAGCACGCGAATATTGACCCGCACCGCGATCCCGCCGGACCGAATCGTGCGCCGCGCGGGCGGTCTCGGAGTTTGCGTCATGTTCCCCTGCATCGCCATCTCAGCTCGCCACCCGGATCGATCGTGCCAGCCAGACCAGGAACGGCGCGCCAACCAGCGCCGTGACGATGCCTACCTGCAGCTCCGCTGGTCGCGTGACCAGGCGACCGGCAACATCCGCCGCTGTGAGCAGGATCGCGCCCATCACGAAGGCATATGGGAGGATCCACCGATAGTCGGCGCCGACGACCGCGCGGGCGATGTGCGGGGTGGCCAGCCCGACAAACCCGATCGGCCCGGCGACGCTGACGGCGGCCCCGGTGATGAGGATGACGAAGAGCGAGGAGACGATACGCGTGCGCGACGTGTTCATGCCCAGCGACCGGGCGTTGTCCTCGCCCATGCCCAGCACGTTGAGCTGGTGCCCCATGAACAGGCACGCGAGCACCCCGCCGAACAGGAAGGGCGCGACGGTCCACAGCACGTCGAGCTCGCGACCGGCGACAGACCCGGCCAACCAGAAGCGCACGGTGTCGAGGGTATCCTCGTTGAGCAGCAGCAGGGTGCTGGTCCACGCGCTCAGCAGTGCCGAGATCACGACACCCGCCAGCGCCAGCTTGATCGGCGAAGCGCCGCCCTTGCCGGCGGACCCCACCGCGAACACCAGCATCGCGGCACCGAACGCGCCGAGGAATGCCAGC
>JAUIGA010000128.1 GCA_030430125.1 Chloroflexia bacterium
GTCACCGTGGCCTGGTTGACGATCTGGCCGGCGTCGACGTCGGCCTGGGTCACGACGTAGGTGGCCGTGAAGGTCGCGATCTCGCCCACCGCCAGATCGGCGCTGGCCGGGGTGATGGCCGAGAGTCCCGGCAGCGGGTCGGTGACGGTGACCCCGGTGAGGTCGACGGTGCCGGTATTCTCCACCGCGAAGGTGTAGGTGATGGTGTCACCCACGGCCAGCGTGGCCGGATCGGCGACGTCGCTGGACTTGACGATGTCCAGGTCGGCGAAGGCGTTCGAGCGGGTGATCACCCCGACCGCATCGATATCCGACCCGTGAATATTCAGATCCTGCGCATTGCAAATGCTATGCGGCGGTCTACCTCCGTTTGTGTCGGTGACACGGATGTACTTGATCTGGGAGAACTCGTTGAAGCCGGCATGGTCGACGTCGAAGCCCTGGGAGCCGTGGGTTCCCTGATTGGAGTTCCCGACCACCACCCAGGGACCGCCTTCCTCCCTCACCTCGACGCGGTAGGCTTCGGCGGCAACGCCGGTTTCCCACACCCAGACGTCCGGCGTGGCGGAGTTCCCATCCCCGGCGGCTAGAGCCCCAAAGCGGATCGTCACCGAACCACCGTTGCCGAGCGAGTACGACTTGTTCGTCGCTGCAATGTTCCCGCTGGCAGCCGGATCGTTCGGCGCGAAGAGGGCTGCATGGCCAGTGCCTTGCTGATTGTTTGGGTAGCAATCCAACGGCGTTCGGCCATACCATCCAGCCGAACGATTGACGATTTCAACGCCGTACGCAACGGCGGACTGCGCGCTCGCCTCCGGCAGTGCCAGCTGCCCCTGCGGCGCCAGTGACGTCAGCAGTCCGGCAAACGCAATCAACAGCGCCACCAGCAACTGCACGCTGGCGCTGTTGAAGATCAATCCCTGATTGCGGGCCGGTCGCCCGCGCGAAGTGGTCATGCTTACTCTCTCTCCACCTGACTACCAATACGCTTCCAACAGCCATGGCTGGGCTCACGTCGTCTTCCCACACCACCTCCTGGCGAACCGAACTACCTCCCCCGCGGAACTCGTCCCCACCCTTGGCGCACTGCGCTCCGGCGCGGGCACAGGCGTGCCACGTCGGTCAGTGGCCGCAGGGCCATGATTTTCATTCTGTGCGGGTCGCATTGAGGCACCAGTGGACCGAGGTCCACTTTGCGTGATCCGATTATTGAGACGCCGAGGTGTACCAACGTTCATCACCCGAACGGCCCATGACCTATGGGGGATTGCAAGAGCCGGGACGGATGACGAAGGCAAGCTGGGGATGCTGGGCAGGGATGACGGGCGGCGACGATCGCCACCCGTCAAGGAGGTTGTGACACCGGAGCTGCGCGAATCTCGCTGGGCGGCAGCGAACGCTCGCCCTCAGGCACGAGGCAGAGCGGCGCATCCCCAGGGTCACCATCCCAGCTTGCATCGGAGCACTGACACCACACAAGTGGTCGAAAGAGGCATTTCTGCCCAGGCGCTCCGTCATGCGCCAGCTTCGAGATGAAAGCCTGCCGGCGCCGGTGCAGTCAGTCACAGACCGTCGTCGTGATCACGGAGCGCGCGACGAGACACCTTTCCCGGCCGCGAACCTCGGCGTGGATGCCGATGGGTGCGCTTCCGGGATCCCTACAGCGATTCCATATCGACGGCGCGGAGCACGGCCGCGGTGCGATTTGGCACGTCAAGCTTGCGCAGAATGTTGCCGACATGCTTCTTGACGGTGCGCTCGGTGATGAACAACCGATCGGCGATCTCCCGGTTCGTGCAACCGGAACGCAGCAGGGCCAACACATCGTTCTCGCGGTCTGACAACAGGGAATCCAGCGCCAGCCCGCTGGCCTGGCGGTCCGGATCGACCGCGAACTCCACCGGCTTTGGCTCGCCGGCTACAGACGCATTGCCACCCAAGACCCGGACGGCGTACGACGCTTCGTCGTCCGTGAGCTCATTCCGGATGCGACCAAGGAACGGCGCGATGTCGTGCCCCGGCGTCAGGAACGAGCGAACGAACCCGCCAGGCATGCCGTGCCGCAGCGCTGTACGCAGCGATGCCAGCGCGCCCGCCTCGTCGCCCAGTCCGAGCCGGGCAACGACCTGCCACATGCACAGGGGAACAAGCTCGGCCCAGCGCTTCCACGCCTGTGCCTGGTCTGCAATGGTCCGCAGCCGTGCCTCGGCCACATCGAATCTGCCGGCGGCGATCTCGACCTGCGCGACTGTCAGGCGTGGATCGGAATCGCCGAAGATGTTCACCCAGCCGTGATCCATGACCTGCGTGCGCCCCGCCCACTCCGTCGCCAGGCCGAGTCGTCCCGCACGCAACCACCCTGCGACCCGCAACGCCTCCAGGCGGGAATTGAATCGCAAGCCGCCGATATGCGCGTAGATATCCTGCAGCTGGCGCTCCGCCCATGCCACCTGGGTGGCATCGTCGATCGCGTCGTAGACTTGCAGGAGCACGAGCAGCACGTCCATATGCCAGACAAGCTGCGGGAAGCTGTCGAGATCTCGCCGTATGGCCTCAACCTGGCGCATGGCCGCGTCAAGATCGTCCCACTCAAGCGCGATTGCCGCCAGACGAAACCGCACTTTTGCTTCGTAACTTCGATACCAGTCCGGCAAGGCGTCCAGCATCTCCTGGTACAGGTCATGGGCCGTCCGCAAATTCCCGCGAAGCGCCAAACGGTTGACACGATCGAGCTCGACCAGCCCCGCCCACCAGAACTGCTCGCCGGGAAGCAACTGCCGACACGTCGCCGCCTGGAGGTAGGCATGTTCCGCCTGCTCATCGTTCCCCCGCCGCCCTTCGACCTGGTGCACCGTCGACCAGGCATGCAGGCGATCGACCACATGCCCCTGCGGAAAGTGATGCAGCGCTTCGTACGCAAGCTGCAGCGCGACCTCATCCTCACCGCTGATGATTGCGAAGAAGCAACGACACGCCGCCGAGTACCCCAGGTGCTCCGGTTCACCGGATGCTCGCCAGGCCGGGTCTACCTCTGTGAATGCGTGCCAGGACTCACGAACCATGCCCGTGTACTGCAACGCGGTGATGTACCAGCGAGCCATGTCGAGGTCGGCGAGTACGCGGTCCTCGGGGAGTTTTCGCAGCCAGTACAGGCGCGATTGGTGCCGATCGCGATCCATGAACGACTGGCACAGCGGGCGGGCACAGCGAATGGCGATCTCCCAATCCTCGGCCGCGACCGCCTGCTCGATCGCGGATTCCAGGCGTCCCTGCGACTCGTACCACAGCGCCGCGCGACGATGCCGCTCCAGGCGGTCGGCCGCCGGCCACTGGCGATCGGCGATCCGGCATACACACTCGGCGAAAAGCTGGTGATACGTCACCGCCTCGCCGCGCCCCGCCGGCCGCGCGAACGCCAGTCGCCGGCATACATCGTCCAGAAACCCCGCGCTCGTCTCGATGCCGAGCACCGCGTTGCACAGATCCGGTGTCAACTCGCCGAGCATGGCGGTGCGCAGCACGAACTCCCGCACGTCTGACGGCAGGGCCTCCAGCACCTCCTCGACGATGTAGTCGTCCAGCCACCGGTGGACCGGCCAGGCATCGATGAGCGACGTCACTGCCGCGGCGTCCACGTGCTCCAACGAGGCCAGCGCCAGCCGGATGCCGGCGATCCACCCCTCGGTTCGCTCGCCGAGGGTGGTGACCTGGGTCGGCGTGAGACGAACCCGCGCTTCCATCTCGACGATTTCCGCCGTTTCCTCCAGTGTGAAACGCAGATCCGCCTCGGTCACATGCCGTACCGAGCCCGCCATCTGCATCCGGCCAAGCGGCAGCGGCGGCATCGTCCGACTGACGAACACCACGTGGACACCGACGGGCAGATCCAAAAGCAACCCAGCCACCGTGTCGTGGATTTCGTCGTTCTCGACCTGATGGTAGTCGTCCAGGACGATGACCGGCCGCTCCTGGCCTTGCGCGATCGCCGACAGTCGCGCGGTGATCACATCCACCGAGACCTGCTCGCCCGGGATCGCGTCCTGCGCCGGACAGGCATCGTCGATCGCCTCGGCGAGCTGGGCGAGAAATCGGTTCGGATTGTTGGACTTCGGCCCAAGCGACACCCAGGCAACAGGACAGGACGTCGCATAGGCCCACTGTCTCACGGCGGTGGACTTGCCGTAGCCGGCTGGCGCCGTGACCAGGGTGATCGGCGCGATTGCCGGCTGGTCGATGAGCCTGAGAAGTCGCGTGCGCTGCAGGATTGACATCGATGGCATTGGATAACCTGGAACCCGCTTTCACGTGCACTGCAAGCAACCGATATCCGCCCGGTATCAGTTGCTGATCGTGGCGAGCCTCGGAATCATTCGCTGTAGATTGGTCGATGGGATTTCGGACCAGTGGCGGCATGCATCGACACGGCCACCATCCTACTTTACGGCATATTCTCGGTTGAGCAAGCCCGATTTTTCAATACCACCGCGTCGTGATCGATCCAGCAGGGCCCGGAGCTACGGCCTGCCGGCGAGATCGAGCAACCCCTGACGCAGCCCCTCGCTGAACACGCGAACCATTGGATCCAGCGGCGAGTCTTCGTACGCGGCGTCTTCCGGGAAATCGACGTTGAACGCAAAGGCGAACACCGTGGCATCGCCCCCCGCATCGACGAATGCGCCGCCCATGCCCATCGCCAGCGCGGGTGGCGGCTCGACCATGCCGCTCTTGCGGTAACAGATCGTCCCGTTTGGCCACCGCGCGCCCTGGAGGGTATCTTCCTGACGCATCAGGTCGAGAAAGCGGCCGGTCGCGGGGTCGCCCAGCATCCGATCGGCGACCGTCGCCCGGTAGAAGCGAACGAGGTCGTCCATCGTCGTCAGGCAGGCGACCGGGCGCCAGCCGGGCTCGGCCCGGACCCGGTCGTAGATCGACCGGGTCGACGCGGGAATGGATGTGTCGAGCATGCCGAGCTCGCGAAGCAGTGCGCGCACACGGTCGACGCCAACCGCCCGCAGGAGGAGATCGGTGGCGGTGTTGTCGCTGACCGCGACCATCGCCTCGGCGGCTTCCTGCAGCGTGATCGTTGCGCCATCGAGCAGCTGATCGGTCATGTCGCTGCTGGCGACCCGGTCCTCCAGCGCGACTTCGACGCGGCGATCGGGATCGATCGAACCATCGGCGACCTGACGGGCGTACTCGGCCGCAACGAACGCCTTGAAGGCGCTGCCGACCTCGACGCGCCGTTCCGGCTGGAACCCGACGGTATCATCGGCGCGCCAGGCCGCGAACGCGACATGATCGCGCAGCGGGGCCCAGCGACGCCGCATCTCGTCGACCCACGATTCGAGATTCAGCATGCGGATGCACCTCACCGACAAGTGTCGCCCAACCGGCGACCGGGCTGACAACGATCTCCAGCAGCACCTGTGCCGAGCGGCGTGTCCGCCTCTGCGACGACCAGGGATCTACCATCGGCGATCAGGCTATCAACTTTCCCGAACACGGTCGATGCGCGGCGCGACATCGCGTGCGACGGCGACGATCTCGCTGGTGCGCACCCCACGCCACGGCTGCCGGGGCGCAGGAAATGGCGGCCACCCGACCAGCCACGCCCGCGCCAGCACGGCACTGGCGATCGGCAGGAGCACTACCCCGATCGAGAAGACCGGCGGAAAGAGCCTTTGGCTGGTGAAGTACACGAGCACCGACAACGCGATCGCCAGCGCAAGACCCAGCGCCAGCGAGGCCAGCATCGACAGCCGGAAGTCACCGCGCAGCGCCATCGTTTGCCGCAGAGCCCGCCAGACTCGGCCCGCCGAGCGATCGACCAACCGCGCGTTCTCCATCAGGAACGCAACCAGCGCCGTGCGGCCTTCACGCGCATCGAGCGCCGCCAGCGCCTCCCACGCATCGACTGCCCCATCCCACTGCCAGTCGAGATACCGGCGCTCGCCGAGCTGGCGCAGGCGTTGCGCGACCTCGCGATGGAGTTCCCCATCTGGATCGTGCCGGGCGAGCGACGGCGCGACGGCGATCAGGGCGGCGGCGTCGCGGGTACGCAGCGCGACCTCGCCGTGCAGGCGCCACCCCTCGGCAGCGTCCGGGTCGAGCGCGAGGATACGGTCCGCCTGTCGCCGGACATCCCGCCACAGGCGCTCGTCACCTGGATTTCGCCGGACAGTGTCGAGCAGGGTTCCGGCCAGCGCGCGCTGGATACCGAGCGCCTCCGGCCGCCGATTCGCGGCGCGGGCGAGCACCGGAATGGCGTCGTCGAGCAGACCGAGGGTACGGTAGGCCACCCCCAACCCGTACAGCGCCATCACGTCGTCGGGGTCGGCCGCCAGGACTCGACGGAAGGCGGCGATGCGCTCGCGCAACAGCGACGCATCGATCGACGCGTCCTGCTGCTCGTCAGGGAAGACCAACAACCAGCTGCCACAGAAGACGCAGCGAGCAACGCCTGGCTCCCGTGGCGCGCCGCAGACGGGGCAGCTCAGGGCTGGCCGCGAGGTCATGACACGCCGGAAAGCGTCGCGATTCGCTGGTCGACCCCGGCGAGCGCGTGGAGATGGTCCCAGATGCGCACCATGGCGAGGGTATCCAGCCGACAGTAGGCGCGGAGGTGGTCGAATGCCTCCTGGGGATCGATCCCGTGCGGCGGTGAATCATCCACCACGCACTGTTTCCAGCGCAGCGTTGCCACGGAGCCGTGCCCGATTTCGAGCTCGTCGTAGGCGAGGTCCGGCGCCACAACCGGCAGGACCTTCTTGATCGACGTGCTTCCGCCGAAATCGGGATGCACCCACAACCCGGTGCTTACCGGCTCCATCAGGTCGACCATACGCGTGTTGAGACCGAGCAGGAAATCCGCCAGATCCGGCACGGCCTCCGCCATCTCCTGATTGCGCCGTCCCTCGAACCCCTTCCACCAGACCAGCACCGAGCCGTCGTCGCCGATATCCCGGCGCAGCGCCTCCGCGATGGGTCGCATTGACGACCGGCCGGATTCAGTCCACAGGAACTCCCGGTGCTCCAGCTCCCCATCCTCGTGCAGAATGTGCACCGAGTATTGAAACGGCACCTGCTGATACGGCCCGACCCCTCCGAAGAGCGGCACCGGCGTCTGATAGGTCTCATAGTCGAGAAAGTAACAGGGAAATTGGACGGTATCGAGGAACTGGCGCAACGGATCCCGGCGCACCCGTTCGGCCCCCGTGCGCACGGCATCGACCTGCCAGCGCTGGCGCGGACTGAGCTTCAGGTCGGACGGCCAGTCCGCAAGGCGCACCACGCCACGGGTGAGCGCCTCATCCAGTCGCTTCTGATTGATCGACACGAGATCGAACACGGTATCGCCGGCCGGGAACGCCGGGTGGAAGGCGTTGAAGGTCGGGCAGCGGCGACCGCGCGTCTTCGACCGGCACCCACAGGCCGGTCGCTGATCGGCGTCGCGAATCACGCGGAGCGAGGATTCCATGTCGGACTCGACCGCGGACCAGTGCTCCTCGCTCCAGGCCGTCACCGATCCATCCGCGCGGAAGAGATGCTGCAGATCCAGGTGCCCATTGCGCCGGTAGCGCTTGTCGAGATGGTGCACCTCGGCGCGACGGATCGAGAATCCGGCCTGGGTGAACGCGATACGCAGATAGGTGATATTCCGGCGGAGCTCGGCGTCAACCGACGTCGATGCGGTGACCTCGATGAGAGTCCAGTCGGCACCCGGCGCGTCGCGATGGAGGATATCGGCGCGGGCATACACGCCGCCAGCGGTCAGGACCGACGCGCCGAAGAGGACGCAGGCGCCGGCGGCGATCGCGAGCTCTGTGGCCCTGGAGGCTTCGGCCGGATCGTCGAGATCGATCGCCACACCCTCGGGAAATCTGCGCCGGGCGACGGATTCGACCCTGCGCTCGTCGTCGTCACGGCGCAGGACGTGTTCAGGGTCCGGCGGCACGATGTCGGGCCGATGCCGCATCGCCCAGGCATAGGCCGGGCAGGTGCGATAGTTGAGAACGTCCGTCTGCGTCAGGTGGATCGACTGTCGCATCCCCGCGTTTCACGCTCCCCACGATTGCAAGCCATGTACGTACATTCTATACAATCTCGCTCCAGTATAGCAAACCGGCGCGCGTTCCGGATGCCACCAACGAGCGTACCGCATCGTGCGGTCCTGCTTTGTTAAGGAAATCACAATCCAGGCCACCGCGCACGCGACACCCGCCACGCCATCGCGTACGCTAACGGCAGCAGGCTCGGATGTTGTCACCAAGGAGACGTGTCATGCCACTGATCACCGTCAATCCCGCCACCGGCGAGCAGATCGCGCAGTACGAGGAGATGTCCCCGGAAGAGATCGACAGCATCGTCCGCCAGGCACACGAGGCCTGGTGTTCCTGGCGCGAGACCAGCTTCGCCGAACGCGCCGCCCATGTCCGACGACTGGCGTCCATCCTGCGCGAGGACAGCGAGCGGTTCGCGACCCTGATGAGCCAGGAAATGGGCAAACCCATCGCGCAGGCGCGGGCCGAGGTCGAGAAGTGCGCCATCGGCTGCGACCACTACGCCGAGCACGCCGAGACGTACCTCGCCTCCGAGGTGATCGAGACCGACGCCAGCACAAGCTATGTGGCATACCGGCCCCTCGGCGTCATCCTCGCGATCATGCCGTGGAACTTCCCCTTCTGGCAGGTGCTTCGCT
>JAUIGA010000129.1 GCA_030430125.1 Chloroflexia bacterium
CGAGATGCATCAGGCTGTCGCGATTCAGGATTCGGGCTCGCAACCCGACGAGCCAAAGCACACCGGCGGCCGCCGCGACCGCCAGCCACAGGGTCAGGCCGCGTACCGGCACCAGCTCGCCGGCGACGCTTGCCAGCAGCCAGACTGGCCACACGAGCAAGAGCAACCCCAGTGGGCGGATCAGGCTCGCGCCACGGTCCGTGACGTGCCTGAACGTCATGAGGATGAGCGGTGCGACGGCAAACGCGATCGCGGTCGATGCGAGATACCAGGTCAGCGTGGGTTGGAGCCAGTCCAATCGCGGGCATCCTTGGGTGGGCACCGGCAGCAGATGTGGGCAACGTAGATGGCGGTGCAAGGTCGAGTGACGCATGCCCGAGCCAATGCTACCGCAGGCGTCGGCTGATTGATGCCCGATTGGAAAGGGATTGTTGGGGATGCGGGAGCGAGGTTCGCGGTTGCGGCTAGATCAACCCGCGGCGGAGTGCCTCGGCGACCGCATGGGCGCGGTCGTTGACGTCCAGCTTCTGGAAGATCACCTGCAGGCGCTTCTTGATCGCAATCTCGCTGCGATTCATCGCCACGCCGATCTCGCGATTGGTCGCACCCTCGCTGGCGCGGGTGAGAATCGCCAGGTCGTCGTCGGTCAGGTCGGCATCGCGCACGGTTTTCTCCCGGGCGAGACCGCCGAAGTCCTCGAGCACGCCATCGAGCAGCTCAGGGCTGAGTTGCCGGCGGCCGCGCGCCACCGAGCGGATCGATTCGATCAGTTCGGCGGATGGGGTGTTCTTCAGCAGGTAGCCGTCGGCGCCGGCTTCGAGCGCCTGCCGCACATACGCCTTGTCTCCGTAGGAGGTGAGGACGATGATCGCGCCGCCGTACTCCTGCTGGCGCAGGCGCCGGGTGGCCTGGATTCCGGTCGCGCCGGGCATGCGCAGGTCGAGCAGGACGACATCGGGTTTGAAGCGCCGGGCGAGGTCGAGCGCGGATGCCGCATCGTGCGCTTCCGCGGTCACGTCGATATCGCCCGCGGTGCCCAGCAGCTTGCGGAGACCTTCGATCACGATCTGGTGGTCGTCGACCACGAGCACGGAAATCACGATTGGTGTTCCTGTCGTACCTGGTCCGATGTTTCGGCGTCGGCGTGGGTGCCATTCTGGGCCGATTCGGCCTGGTGTTCCGCCGGCGCCGCACCGTTCGACATGGACATCATACTCTCAAGCACGGCATCCGACAGGATATCGCCCGTATTTGGGCGCTCGATCACGATGGCGGTGCCGCCACCAACCCGGCTGACGATGTTGAACGTCGCGCCGATCGCGTCGGCTCGTTCCTGCATGCTGAGCAACCCCAGGGATGTTGGGCGAATCGCCTGGACGGGATCGAAACCGGCGCCATTGTCCCGGATGGTCAGACGCACGGACTCTTCGTTCGTTTCCAGCCGGACCACGGCCTCATCGGCGCCGGCGTGGCGAACGACGTTGTGCAGCGCTTCCTGCACGATGCGGTAGAGGCTCAGGCGAACCTCTGGCGCCAGCACCGGATCCTCACCGGCGACCTCGAGGCGGCAGGAGAGACCGGTGCGCTGCACGGTGTCGACATATGCCTCGATGGCAGCCACGATGCCGAGATCGTCGAGGTCGGGCGGGCGCAGCTCGAAGATGACATCATGCAGCTCGTCCGTTGCGCGCTCGAGCAGCTCGCTCACGGAACGCAGCGACGAATCCAGCTCTTCCTCCGGAGTCGACCCGTTGGTCATCTGGAGCGCTCTGGCTTGGTACAGCGCGCCGGTAATCAGTGGGGTGACGGCGTCGTGAATCTCGCCAGCTATGCGGCGTCGCTCATCCTCCTGCAGCCGGTTGGTGCGACGCAGGAGATCCCGCATCTGGGCGGCCTGGCGCTCGCGGTCCAGCTGGTTTTCCTCCATTCCGGCCACCTGGGAGTTGATCTGGTCCGCCATTTCGGCGAATCGCTCGCTGAGGGTGCGTATCTCGCCGGTCCCGACCGGGACGATAGGCTCCTTCAACGTGCCCTGATGCAGCTCCCGCGCCTGTCGTGACAGGGTACGCAGCGGTCGTGCGGTCACCTCGCCGAGGACGATGGCCAGTGCGAAGATCACGAAGATGCAGAGCATCACCACAATGATCGTCTGGGTGGTGGAGATGCCGTCGAGCAGGCCGGCGGCGGGATGGGTGACGATGACGATCCAGGGGGCGTATTCGTACGTTACCGGCGCGGCGACCGCATCGCGACTGGCGCCGCCTGGGTCGGTGACGGTAAACGGCGAGATGCCGCCCTCGAGCGCAACCTGCACCGGCTCCGGGTTGTCCGCGAGCAACGTCGTCGTCGTCCGGTCGATGCCGCTGGAGGAGAAGATGACGTTTGATCCATCGGTGACGGCGATCTCGCTCATGCCGCGGTTCGGCGGCATCACCGCCTGCGACAGGCGGTCGACCTGGATCACGCCACCGATCACGCCATTGGTCTTCCCCGGCGGTTGCGTGGACTGCTCATCGTCCGAGGTCGGCGTTGGGGTGGGTACGACACTGAATTCATCCGCTGGCGCCGCCGATTCCTCACTCCCGTCGGATGTGGTGGTTTCTGTCTCCTGGATGGTGGTGACGGGTACCATCAGCACGACGACGCTGACCTCGTCGTCGAGCCGAATCGCATTCGAGACGGATGGCACGTTCTGCGCTACCGTCTGTTCGAATTGGGGCGTGATGCCGTCCAGGAGTGGGCTGGGGTCAACTCCGGAACTTGTGACGATCGCCTGATCGGTGTCCACCAGGAAGATGCCGGACAGCTCTGGCCGCACCCGTCGCGCCTGCCCAAGGTCGACCGATGCCTGTTCGGCATCGAGACTGAGCACACTTGGTAGCTGCGCGATACCTTCGAGCGCATCGGTGTTGGAGGTGAGGATGGAGGATACGGATCGGCTGATCGAGCTGGCGAGCGACGTCTCGAATCCGACGATTTCGTCGTTGCGCAACTCGAGATTCCGGTCGAGGATATAGCCAGCGACCGCGGCGAACGGAACCAGGCAAGCGAGGGCAAAGAGGATGAAGCGGGTGCGGAGCGACTGATTTTCCATGCGTTCAAGTCGACTCCGGCGAGATGTGACGTCGCCAGTTGGGACCAGGACGGGGTGAGGAAGCGATGTGGCTCAAGACAAGCTCCATCCCATCGAATCCGGTTTGCAGGACATGGACACGCGTGTAGGCACAGTATGGACCGTTCTCGTCGTTTCGTGAAGTGCGTTGTGGGGATGCAGGAACGGAAAGCGATGTCCCACCCTACTCAATTGTGCCACCCGCCGGACCTTGCCCGGATATACCACGGCGCCCGACTCGGTATCCGAACAGACCTCCGAACAGACTTCTGACAAGTGCGAACGATCAGGATAGCGCCGGCAGCAATCGGCGACAGGAGAGCATACATGGCGAAGATCGTGGTTCTTGGCGGTGGGGTAGTGGGTGCGAGCGCGGCCTTGCACCTGGCGGATGCCGGGCACGAGGTGACCGTCGTCGATCGTCACGACGCGGGACATGCGACGGCGGCCGGCGCCGGCATCATCGCGCCCGGCGGCAGCCTGCGACCGTTGCCGGAGTTCTTTCCGCTCGCGGCAGACGCCGTCGCGGCGTATCCGGTGTTGATTGAGCGTCTGGCGGATCTGGATGCTGGCGACACCCGATACGACGTGGTCGGCGAGCTCTTTCTCGCGACATCGGACGCGGAGATGGAGCGGTTGCAGTCGGTCAAGGATCTCGTCGACGAACGTCACCGGAATGGCATGCCGAATATCGGCGAAACGCGCATCCTCAGCGGTGCGGAAGCTCGCGAGCTGTTCCCGGCGCTTGCCGACGTGCCGGGTGCCATCCACATGCCGGGAGCGGCCCGGGTCGATGGCGACTACCTGCGGAATGCGCTGATCGACGCTGCCACGAAACGCGGCGCCTCGGTGGTCAACGGCGAAGCGCGTATCGTCTCGGCAAGCAACGACCATGTCGAAATTGACGTTGACGGTGGGCGTCACGGGTACGACCGCGCGGTTGTTGCCGCCGGCTCGTGGTCGAATGCGCTGCTCGAACCGCTGAAGGTGACGCTGCCGGTCGCGCCCCAGAAGGGCCAGATCATGCATCTCGGCATGCGTGACACCGACACATCCGCCTGGCCGATCCTCGGAGGGTTCGGAAGCCAGTACGTCCTCACCTTTGGGCCGAACCGGGTCGTGTGCGGAGCCACGCGAGAGACCGGGTCCGGCTACGATCTGCGGGTAACCGCCGGCGGCCTGCATGCGGTGACCGGCGAGGCGCTGCGGGTGGCGCCGGGGTTGGCGGACGGCACCCTGATCGAGGTGCGCGTCGGGTTGCGGCCACTGTCGGACGACGGGTTGCCCTTCATCGACCGTGTGCCGGGGCACGAGGCGGTGGTCGTGTCGACCGGTCATGGGCCCTCGGGGCTGCAACTCGGGCCGTGGTCAGGCAGGCTTGCGGCGGAGCTCGCGACCGGCGAGCCGCCGTCCTCCAACCTCGCCCCGTTCGCGATCGGCCGGCCGATGCCGGCTGATGCTGCGGGATGACGCAGCGTTGGAGCGAGAGACGAGGCGAAACTCGCTCCTCCGATCCGGCTATCGAGTCTGGTCGAACTCGATGAGTGTCTTGATGCCTCGCGCATCTTTCCTCGCGATCGATGTCACATCGTCGTCGAAGGCAAGGCGCTCAGTAAACATGCGGTTCAACAGGCCCGGCCACAGGGACTCGAACCGGCCCAGATCGTCGACTGCCTGAGCGAAGTCTTCATGGCCGGCATTGACGCTCCCGACCACGGTCTTGTTGCCGGCGACGATGCCGGTGTTGATGCGTCCGGCGTCGACCTCCAGCATGCGGCCGGCGTCGGTGAGGCTGAGCAGCACCAGCACTCCGTTTGCGCCGAGCAGGTGCATGCCTTCGAATGCCAGCGTGCTCGCGCCGGAGCATTCCAGGACGATATCGATGTTGCCACGCTGATTTCGCAGCGCATCGAGGGACACCTCGCGGCTTGAGACATAGGTGGCGCCGGCTTGCTCCACGATGCTCGCCGCCGGGTTTGGTTGCGGTGTCCGGGCGACCGTGGTGACGTCGATCCCGCGCGCGCGAAGCAGGAGCGTCCCGAGGATCCCGATCGGGCCGGCGCCGAGTACTACGACCGTGGACGGCTGCCACCAGGCCATGCGCTCCTGGATCAGGTCGACCTGGCGCACAGCCTTCTCCACGACCGTGAGTGGCTCGATGAGCACGCCTGTCGATTCCAGGTGTTTCGGAACCGGCACGATCCAGGCGCGATCTTCCACCCAATACTCGGTCATGAAACCATGCTGCCGGACGATCCCGCGCTCCTCGTAGTCGCCGGCGATGCACATGTCCGGTTGCCCGGCGACACATGCGGGGCAACCGTCCGGCCGGCGCACGGTGGCCGATACCAGGTCGCCTGCAAGCAGATCGTGGACCTGATCTCCGACAGCAACAACGCGGCCCAGCACCTCGTGGCCGATGACCAGCTCGCGTGATCCCGGTGGCGACGTGCCGAGCGCGCCATGAATGATCTCGCGATCCGTGCCGCAGACACCAACACGTATGGTCTGGACCAGGACGCCGGTGGGGCCGACTTGCGGGACCGGAATCTCCGTTCGGTGAACTGCACCGGGATGGTCGGGATACACGGCAATCGCGCGGGTCGTGGCGGGGAGCGACATGGTTTCGGGTACTCCTGGTGCGATGTGGGCGGCGGGTAGATGCTGCCGGTCACCATATCGTATACTGGGTTTGCCGATTTCGCGGGCAGTGGTGATCGTGCATGAGATGGCGCGGCGGTCTGTCAACGTGCGCATAAAGGTGGTGATGAGCGAACATGCGTGTCGAACTTCGAGACAACGAAGGCTTTGAGCAACTGCTCCGGCGATTCAACAAGGGGATCGAGCGATCCGGGGTCCTCCGGGAGCATCGCCGTGGTCTGCGGTTCATTTCCGTGCAGGAAGAAAATCGTGCCAAGCGCCGCAAGGCCGAGCGACGCCGACGCCGCAACCAGAGCAAGTGATACGCTGACCGGCTCACGTCACCAATGAGCTGAGAGTTGCGACCACCGCCCGGGGCATTGCCCCGGGCGGTTTTGGTGCCCCCGCAGGATTCAGGCCGCGGCAGGCAATGGCGCCGCGGGTCTATCGCGGCTGATCGCCGATCCTGGCTTCCGTTTCGGCAATCTGTCGCTCGATATCCGCGTGCCGGCGGCGAGCCAGTGGCAATCGCTCGGCGATGCGGTGCTGTTCCTCGATCTCAGCTGCCCGTTCGTTGAGCAGGCGGTCGCGCTCCCGAAAGAGTTCTTGCAGTCGGGCCGACCGGCGGGCGCAAGTCTGGCAGCGCCCCCGATAGTCGGTCCAGCCGCCGCAGGTTGGACAGGGCTTCGCCAGGTCGGCCATTGTTACCGACTTCGGCAACGGCTCCTCGTCGAGCGTACGGTCCCGCAACACCGTCGCCAGCACGAACAGGGATTGATCGAGGTGCGCCTGGAGCTCCGGGCGCAACGCTGGTGGCACGTCGGCCGGCACCACGAGCGACGGGTCCCCTGCGACGCGGCGCAATTCCTCCCGGGTTACCTGATGCCCGCGTTCGGCCCAGTCAAGCGGCTCCTCGTATTCGAACAGTTCCGTGCCCGCAGTGAGGCGAACTGTCGCGACATCGTTGTTCATTTCGACGGCGAAGTCAGTGACCGGTGTCTCGGGCAACTGGTGGAACGGTCCCGGCTCGATCTGTTCTGCCTCCCGATAGTCCGACTCGACCGTTTCGAGCGCCTCGGTGAGCAGCGCAACCCGCCGTTTCCACGGGTTGTCGTCTTCCAGCGCCAATTCGCCCTGCTCGATGTCGTACAGCGTCGCCGTATGCTGATTGCGCAAGCGCGCGAGCCTGCGCCGCAGCTCCTGCTCGGGGTCGCGTGGCTCGCCCGCCTGGATGTCGAGGCGCTGCGCGAGATGCGGCGGGATCTGCCGCTTCGGTTTCTCGGGGTCGCCGGCCGATGATTCGTCGGGGGCGGGATCGTTGTGGAACATGCGTCGCCAGACCATGCGGTCCTCCTGCAATCGTTGTATCGCCTCCAAGTGTCGCACAGCGAGTCGCCTTGACCGGGTACGGAGGTTTGGCAACAATGGCATCCACGACATCGACAAACAGCACCGCGATCGCGAGCGGATTCGAGCAGGAGGCTGTGTGAGCGACGAGGCACTTTCAGGAAACCTTGCGACCACCGCCGAGGAAGCGGCAACAGGTATCGCATGGCGACCCGACCCGGCCACCCTGCAGCGCAGCGCCCTGCGCCGGCTGATCGACCGTACCGGCGCCGATTCCTGGCGCGGGCTGCTCTCGTACATCGAGGAAGATCCCGAACGTTATTGGCGGCTCGCGCTCGACGACCTTGACCTGAGCTGGCAGCGCGACCCGGCACGCGTCTGGAATCTCGACCGTGGCCCGGCCTGGCCGACATGGTTTCCCGGCGGCGCGTTCAATTGTGTCGAGAGCGCCGTGGATGTGTGGGTAGATCGCGGCGATGCTGACCGGGTCGCGCTGATCGCCGAATCCGATGATGGCGAGACACGGTCGCTGACCTACGGCGAATTGCACGACCAGGTGACGCGTGGCGCGGCTGGGTTGCGCGCGGCCGGCATTCGGCCGGGTGATCGGGTTGGCGTGCTCATGCCGATGATCCCAGAAACCGTGGTGGCCATGTTGGCGCTGGCGCGCATCCAGGCGATCAGCGTGCCGCTCTTTTCCGGGTTCGGCGCGGACGCGATTCGGACCCGCCTGCTCGACAGCGGCGCGACCGCCCTGATCACGGCCGATGCCTTCCATCGTCGCGGGTCGCGGATTCCGTTGAAGGAGACCGCGGACACCGCCCTCGCGACCGCACCGGATGTGACGCGCTGCGTGGTGGTCGCACACACCGGCGGCGACTGCGCGATGGTCGATGGTCGGGATCTCTGGTGGCACGAGCTCCTGGACGTGGCGAGTCCGGAGTCGGACGTGCTCGATACCCCCGCCGACACGCCGGTCATGATCATGTACACCTCCGGCACGACCGGGCAACCCAAGGGCGCGCTGCACATTCACGCGGGCTTTCCGATCAAGGCGGCGCACGACCTCACGTACTGTTTCGACCTCCAGCAGGACGACGTGCTGTTCTGGATGACCGACCTGGGGTGGATGATGGGCCCGTGGCTGATATTCGGCGGGCTCATGCGGGGCGCGACGATCGTCATCCTCGAAGGCACGCCGGACCATCCGGGACCGGGCCGGCTGTGGGAGATGGTCGAACGGCACCGAATCACGGTACTTGGCGTCGCGCCAACCGCGATCCGGGCGCTGATTCCCGCCGGAACCGATCCGGTGACCAGCACCGATCGTTCGTCGCTGCGCGCCCTCGGTTCGACCGGCGAGATGTGGAACCCCGATCCGTGGTGGTGGTTCTTCGATGTGGTGGGCGAGCGGCGTTGCCCGATCATCAACTATTCCGGCGGTACCGAGACCTCCGGGGGCATTGTCAGCGGGCTCACGATCGAGCCCCAACGCGCGTGTGCATTCACCGGTCCGGTGCCCGGTATGGTTGCCGACATCGTCGACGCGTCGGGGCAGACGCTCGATCGGGG
>JAUIGA010000130.1 GCA_030430125.1 Chloroflexia bacterium
ACGTGCCATCCTCCACGATCTCCCGGCTCGAGACCGGCAGCATCCCTTCCACGATCAATTCACCAATGCGCTCTATTCGATCGCGGAGCTTTGGACGCTCTCGTAGCACTCGCGCTCGCTTCTCGGCTGACCACCTCAACACGGGTGTGGCGAGATTCAAAGCGGACTGAAGGCTCGCCGGCAAAACCACACGATGTTCCGGCGCCTCCCAGTCCATCACCGGCAGTACGTCCTCGTTCCACACGCCCCCAGCCCGGCGCCACGCACCAGGATTGAGCGGACTGACCTCCACACCAGGCCGGTCGCGAGGATGATCTTCCTTGACCTGTTCTCCTTCGCTGGATTGTTTCACACAGGTGAGCCACCATCCGGCGTCTGCGCGTCTCCGACGATCGCCTCGGCCTCGATCTCGACCTTCCAGCGCGGGTCCAGCAGCCCGCCGGCGACCACCATCGTCGACGCCGGCCGCACGTCCCGGAACACCTCGCCGTGCGCCAGGCCGACCGCCTGCCAATCCACCGCGTCGGTGAGGAAGGTGCGTGTCCGCACGACGTCCTGCGGCTTCGCACCGGCCTCGGCCAGCGCCTCCACGATGATCTCCAGGCAGCGCCGCGCCTGCGCGGCAGGGTCCGGATCGCAGGAGCCGTCCGGCCAGACCGGCGCGGTCCCGGCCACGATCACGCGGTTTCCCACCCGCAGCGCCCGGCTGAACCCGATTTCGTTCTCGAACGGCGAACCACTCGCGACTCGCTGGCGGTCTGTAGTCATGCAGTTCCCTCTCATATTCGGACCGGAGCGAAATCCACAGCCCGGCAACGCCAACGTATCGAAAAGGTGTCACAGAAAATACACAAACTTGTCCCAGAACCAGTTTTGCACCCGGCTCCAGCGCCCTTCATCCACGTCGACCGGGTACGACCGCGCCAGCACGTCCTCGATCATGGTGCTGCGCGCGTCCCCGGCGACCGTTGGGTCCACCAGCATGATCGCGATCTCGTGATTGCGGTAGAGCGCCCACGCGTCGAGGTTGATCGATCCGATCACCACCGTGTCGTCGGCGACGATCACCTTGGCGTGGATCAGCTCCTCGAACTCGTAGCCCTCAACACCTGCCGCGAACAGCCGTGGGTAGTTGTGATGCAGCGCCGCCCGCGCCTGCGGCACGTTCGACTCGCCCGGCCCCACCAGGGTGACGTCGACCCCGCGCTCGCCTGCCACCTCGATGCGATCGATGATGTCCGGATCGGCGAGATACGGATTGAGGATGTCCAGCTCCCGAGAGGCGGTGTCTATTACCTCCCGAATTGCCTGCGTGCCCGGCAGGTGCCCACCAGGCACGTTGTGCAGCACCGTCGCCGGGATCGTACCGGGGTCGACCGGTGCCGGAAAGTACCCGCCCAGCACCTCTCGCTCCGGTGCCTGCCCACCAAGCACGTGAAAGCTGGTCAGGAACACCATCTGCATCTGCCGCACGACAGCGCCCGTCACCCGCGCGTAGGTGTCGTGGTAGGGGCCATACAGGAAGTGATCCTCGAAGCCCGCCCCGCCAGCCCAACCCACCTGTCCATCGATCACGAGCATCTTGCGGTGATCGGCGTTGCCGAGCTCGTCCTGCCACCAGTCGATGCTGCCGCCTTCCAGCGGCCCGTCCCGGTCGACGGGAAAGAGATCGTTCGCCACCACCTCCACGCCCGCCGCCTGCATGCGATCGAACAGCGGCGCGGTGTGGCCATCGACCTTGGAGGCGAAGCGATCGACGATCAATCGCACCTCGACACCGGCCCGGGCACGATCCTCCAGCACGGCGACGAGCGAATCCGCAACGTCACCCGGCCCGATGGCGAACATGAGGATGTGGATCGACGATTCCGCCCGCGCGAGATCGTCGAGGATCGCCGGAAAGAACTGGTCGCCACCGGAATAGAACTGGGCGATGGCCGCGGTAGACGGCGCCAGCGGGATCGCGAGGTCGGGGATCGCGACGTCGTCGCGCGCCAGGAACGCCGCAGTGGCCGCTTCGGCCTGCGCGGCGGTGACCGCGTCGTCCGGCGGCGGCCAGCTCTCATGCTCCACGATGCGCAGCACGAACCACCAGACGATGAACAGCACCACCAGCAGCAGACGCAGCGCGAACCACGCCACCGTTCGCAGCAGGGTTCCCACGCGCGGCAGGGGTACCCGCTTCCGTCGCGCATCAATTCCGGCATCCAGTCTGTCGGTCATGCGTGTCTCCTGCCGAACCATGGCGAACCGCTCACCCGTTACCATGGTGTCCATCCGAGCGCCCCGTCATCCGTCCAGGCGCACGTGTCATGGGCGTCGCTGCTGGGATATGTCGCGAGGGCGCGATCGCAGGTGGTTGTATGTCCATCACACGCCGGGCGCTGCCCTTCGCGACCCTTGCACTGCTCCTGCTGTCACCCGCGATCGGTGTCGCAGCGGCCCGCATTGCCGACGATCGCCCAACGCTCCGGGACGTCCAGGCTCAGGCGCTGCCCCTCTTCGAGGATACCGCTCGGTTGATCGATCCGGCATACGACTCCCGGCCGCATCCAGGCAGCGACCCGATTGGACCCTACGAGATTCCGGGCGACCCGTTCGGGTACCAGAAGTGCGACAGCTGGCGCGACTGGATCCTGCCCGGCTGGAGCGCAGGGACATGGCACGAGTTCGACGTTCCGAATGACGCCGAGCGGCAGGCGATCATCGCCGACGTGCATCGGCTCTGGTCGGCGCAGGATGGAAGGCTCGAAGTGCGTGATTCGAGCAGCCAGCACCAGCTCACGCTCACGGCGGGCGACGCCACCTACCGTCTCTTCTTCAAGCTGCCCGATCAACCGCCAGCGGTTCCGGACGGCTCGATCATTGTCAGCGTCGACTGCCTGCCGGCGGACTGATCGCGCATTAGTCCTTCGTGGTTCCGCTCATGCTCATCTCGCCTGCCACGGCAAGAAAATCACGTACCAGAGGCGATGCTTCCCCGCGACGGCAGGCCACCGCAAGCTCCCAGGTTGGCGTCTCCCCCGCGATCGGCAGATAGCGAACCCCCTCGCGTCGCAGCCATCGCACCGAGGCCGGCACGATGGAGACGCCCAGTCCCGCCGCCACCAGCCCCGCGATCACGTGCATCTCCACCGCTTCCTGCCCGATCCGGGGCGAGAACCCGGCATCCAGACACATCCGGACGATGCGGTCGTGCGAGCCGGGCCCGTGCGAGCGGGGGAACAAGATGAACGACTCTCGCGCGAGGTCGGCCAGGTCGATCACATCACGTTCCGCGAGCCGGTGGGTCTCCGGCAGTGCCACCACCAGACGCTCCCGCAGCACCGTTTCGGTGACGATTGTCGGATCGTGGACCGGTGGCCGCACCAGCCCTGCCTGCAGCTCGCCACGCAACAGCATATCGACCTGCTTCGCCGTTGACTGCTGTCGAAGCACGAGCTCCACATCCGGGTATCGCGCGTGATACTGCCCCACAATCTCCGGCAGCACCTCCACCACGGCCGACCCCACGAACCCGATCGCCAGCCGCCCGATCTCGCCGCGGCCCGCTCGCCGCGCATCGTCCACCGCACGGCCTGCTGCCCCCAGCGCTCGCCGGGCGCCGTCGAGGAAGACCTCACCCGCCGCCGTCAGCTCGACCTTCCGTCTCGATCGCCGGAAGAGCTGCACGCCAAGCTCGCGTTCCAGTTTCTGGATCTGCTGCGACAGTGGTGGTTGCGCCATACCGATCCGCGCCGCCGCACGCGTGAAGTGCAGCTCCTCGGCGACGACAACGAAGTACCGCAATTGTCGCAACTCGATGCCTGATATCTCTTTCATATGAATACTACCCGATATTGATCTTGGACATATCATCCTCCCGATCCTACCATCGGGAGAGAGAACAGGTCATCGCTGGAGGCCACCATGAACCTCATCGATCATTGCATTCCGAGCGACCCGGGTTTCGACATCTTCGTACGGGAAGCAAGCCCGCCTACACCGACCGGTGTGCCGATCTTGCTCGTGCATGGCGGCGGGCCGTCCGGACTCCCGGCCTTCGACCTGCCTGTACCTGGGTACTCCGTGGCGGAGGATTTCGTCCAGGCGGGCCACTCCGTTTACATCATGGATGTGCGTGGCTGGGGCGGATCTACCCGCCCCGCGGGAATGGCGGAGCCGATCGCCGCCAATCCGCCGCTTGTCAGCTCGGAGGAAGCGGCGCGCGACATCGACGCGGTCGTGTCGTGGATCCGCGAGCGATCGAATGGGCAGCGCGTCGCCCTCCTCGGCTGGGCGACCGGCGGGCACTGGTGCGGCATGGTCGCCGCCAGGCGCCCGGACGCGGTCAGCCACCTGATCATGCTCAACAGCCTGTACGGCGTCGCCGCGCCGTGGGGGCTGCGCGAGGCGTTCGAGGATCCCGAACGACCGGGCGAGTTCAACCATGCACACGGCGCCTATCGCCGATTGACGGCCACAAGCGTCACGGCAAGCTGGGATCGCGCCATCCCGACCGACGATCCCGCCGCGTGGCGCGATCCAGAGGTCGCCTCCGCGCTGCAACGGGAAACGCTCGCCAGCGACCCGGCCAGCGCCACCCGCGAGCCGCCCCACGTCCGCGTACCGGCCGGGTTCCAGAGGGAGAGCTACGAAATGGCGCGGGGCATGAGATACTGGAAGGCCTCCGACATCACCGTGCCCACCCTCGTGATCCGCGGCGACCGCGACCACTGGTCCCGACCGGACGACCTCATCGCGCTGCAGCGGGAGCTGGTCAACGCGCCGAAGGTCACCACCATGACGATTCCCGGCGGCACACACTACCTCTTCCTCGACCGCCCCGAACGCGGTCGCGCGCGCTTCCTGCACGAGGCCCTGACGTTCCTCGCAGCCTGCTGACGCAGACTCTCTCCGCCAGCACCTTGCACCGCCGTCACATCCACGAGCCGATCTGATACGTGTGCGTGGTTGGGGACGCGACCGCCGCGAACTGGCGGCGTGTCGCGGGAACCAACCAGGTTCCAGTCCATCGCTCAACCAAAAGGTGTCATTCTGAGCCGGCAAGGCGCCAGAGGCGCCGCAACGGTGTCGAAGAATCTCCCGGATTGGCCGGCCCGAAGGGCCGCGACGATCCGGTCCGTTCCCAATGATCCCTGGTGTTCACCCGTTGAATGGGTAAGCACGTCGAAATCACGGGCCGGATTGCCATGACGATTCACGCGGAGTTCGAGTGGTTCGTGGCTGCACCCCGTCTGTAGTGCTGCCCCTGTGGGGTCCGCGAAGATCGACCTCCTACGGGTGATGCCTCTTCCCGCCAACTCGCCCCACCCCATCGTCACGCCGAGCTTGCCGAGGGATCCTCCCCGGCTGCCACGCCCCGTCCCCGGGCGTGGAACCGCCCCCGCGCGAAGCGCTCGGCAGCTTGCTGCCGCGTCGGCGGTTGTCTCAAGAAGCGAAACTTGCCAGCCATCGCGCTGGGCTTCGCGCGGGGATGCTTCGGCACGCTCCCGGCTGACGCCGGTCGCGGCTCAGCATGACGGTTGGCGTGGGGCGCACTGCCTGGCATGTGCGTCACCCGTACAAGGTCGACGCTATGGATGTTGTTCCGCGACGAATCCCCCGGATTGATGAGCCACCCGCTCATCCCACACCAGCAAGCAAACAGAACGAGGTCGAGGGCATACCCTCGACCTCGTTCGATACAAGGACGTTCCTCCGAGTCAGTCGCGGGCAAATGCCGCGGCTGCCTCCTTTTCGAGGTCCAGGTACTGATCCTCGCCGACGTCGATGCCGACGCCGAGGATATGCCCGTTGATGAATTCGACGCTGTCCGGGTAGTTCTTGCTGACCGGGTCCGAACTGTCGTAGCCAACGCACAACCCGTCGCCACCAAGGGAGAACTTGCCCGTCTGCGTCCGCATCGGCCCCTCCGCGACCACCTGGTCGTCGACGTACAGCTTCGTCGTGCCGTGCGACTCCCCGTACTCACCTGCCCGCTCCCGGACAAATTCCATGCCAAGCACGCGCTGGCCAGGTTCCAGCACGTCCGACACGAACGCCTGCTCGGGCTGGATGCCGAGGAAGTTGTAGACGTAGTGCAGCCTGCGATCCTTGATGAACAGCGCATGCCCACCGAATCGCGAACCGTGCGCGAAGATGATGCCTTCCGACCGTTCGGTGACCTCGACGTCCGCCAGCATCTTGTACGAGCGACCGCGCACGTTCACGGCCACCCCTTCCCGCACCGGGCTGGTGTTCGGGTAGTAGATGTAGCGGTTGCGAACCGGCTCGGATTGCGGACGTTCAAGCGTCAACTGCACGACGGCGGGGCGATCGTCGAGGGGCAGCACATCGTTTGCCTCTGCCTCTTCGAACCAGGCGTCGACCAGCTCCTTGAGCTTGTCGGGGTGCTGGTCCGCGAGGTTGTGAGCTTCCGCGCGGTCCTCCTCGACGTGATAGAGCTCCCACGCGTCCTCGTCGAAATGGCCCTTGTCGCTGATCGGCGCGTGCAGGGTCGATGCCTTCCAGCCGTCCTGCCAGATGCCGCGCGTGCCGAGCATGGCGTAGTACTGGCGCGTTTTCGTGGTGGGCGCGTCGGCATCGTCGAAGCTGTAGCGCATCGACACGCCGTTGAGGGGGTGCTGCTTGACGCCACGATAGACGTCCGGCATCTCCAGCCCGATCGCGTCGAGCATGGTGGGCACGATGTCGGTCGAGTGATGGTACTGGTGCCGGATCTCTCCCTTCGCCTGGATACCCTTCGGCCAGTGGATCACCATCGGGTCGCAGGTACCGCCAGCGAACTGGGCATACCGCTTGAACATCTGGTAGGGCGCTGAAAACGCCGCAGCCCAGCCGGTGGGGAAATGGTTGTAGGTCTCGGCACTTCCCAGGGTGTCCAAATATCTCAGGTTCTCCTCCAGGTCATCCGGGAACCCGTTGAAGAACTTGTTCTCGTTGACCGAGCCATCGGGCGTGCCCTCGCCGGAGGTGCCATTGTCGGCGCAATAGAGAATCAGCGTGTTGTCCAGTTGACCGGTCGCTTCGAGGTAGTCGACAATGCGGCCAACCTGGACATCGGTGTATTCGGAGAACCCGGCGAACACCTCGGCCATCCGGCAGAAAAGCCGCTTCTCGTCGGCGTTGAGCTCGTCCCATGGACGCACATAGTCGGCGGCATTCGCCGCGTCCTCCGGCATCGGATTCATTGGCGTCAGCTCGGTGCCCTCCGGCAGGATGCCACGCTCGATCATGCGCGGCAGCACCCACTCGCGGTAGGCCTCATATCCATCGTCGAATGCGCCCTTGTATTTGTCGATGTACTCCTGCGGGGCATGGTGCGGGGCATGGTTGGCACCGGGGCAGAACCACATGTACCAGGGTTTGGAGGGGTTGGTCGAATTTTGGTCGCGCAGCATCCGGATCGCCTGATCGGCCATGTCCTTCGAGAGGTGATACCCCTCCTCCGGCGTGGCCGGGGGGTCGATGAAGTGGTTGTCCTCGACCAGATCCGGGTACCACTGGTTGGTCTCGCCACCGAGGAAGCCGTAGAAGCGGTCGAAGCCCTTGTTCAGCGGCCATTCCGAGCGACTGCCGCCACTGGCGATATCTTCCTCCGGCACGTTGTGGTTCTTGCCCAGCCAGAAGGTGGAATAGCCGTTGTCCTGCAGGACCTGCCCGATCGTGGCGCACTCGGCCGGGAGCCGGCCCGCCGCCCCAGGGAAGCCATTGGTGCCTTCCGTGATCGCGGCGAACCGGTTCACGTGGTGGTTGCGACCGGTCAGCAACGTCGAGCGGGTCGGCGAGCAAAGGGCGGTGGTATGCCACTGGGTGTAGGTCAGGCCATTGGCTGCCAGCCGGTCCAGCGTCGGCATGTTGATGCGCCCGCCGTAGGGCGACCACGCCGCCTGGCCGGTGTCGTCGTACAGCACCACCAGCACGTTCGGCGCGCCCTCCGGCGCCTGCGGCAACGTGTATGGCCCCCAATCGGGCACCGAATCGCGAACGTCCAGCTCGATCTTGCCGTTGAACTCCGCAGGCATGCCGTTCTTTCCTCCTCGATTGTCACAGCGAAACCAGCGCTTTGTGGGTCCCATCATGCCACGGTACTACAATAGCCGTTCCAGGAATCCGGATCAGGTTCCGGAACGCCTGTTCCGCAGCCGATCAGCGAGTAGCGGCGTACGAGCCCGCGCATCCACCGACCGATGGGTTGACGGTTTGCAGCGGGCAATGTCGCCTGACGTCGAAGGCGGAAACGGGCCAAGGCGCCATTGGCGGCTTCCTCGCGGTCTCTCGCGACGGTTGGGGACGCCGCCAAAGTCTGTGCTGAGCGCAGGGGCAGCGCCCCGGAGCCGAAGTATCGCCGCTACGGTTCCAGGCGTCGCATGCGCAGCATGGAATAGCCACGAAGGCTCCGGGCGTCGCATGCGCGGTTCAGGAGACGAAGTCGAGCTCCAGCCCCAGCAGCCAGGCCGCCTTCGCCACGTCGTCGAGCGCGTGCCCCAGACCCAGCGCGACGTGGTGGGTCGGCCCGGTTGAACACCAGGCGTCGAACCAGCCACGCAGGTCATCCGCGAACCTGATGCGATGCTGCGAGTTCCCGATGCGCGGTACCGGCCCCGGCAGGCTC
>JAUIGA010000131.1 GCA_030430125.1 Chloroflexia bacterium
CGATCGGCCAGAAGCAGGCGCAGATCGCGCAGACGGTGCGCACGCTGGAGGACAACGGCGCGATGGATCACACCATCATCGTCGTCGCCTCCGCTGCCGACCCGGCTCCGCTCCAGTACATCGCCCCGTTCGCTGGCACGGCGATGGGCGAGGAGTTCATGGAGAACGGCCAGGACGCGCTGATCATCTACGACGACCTCACCAAGCACGCCCAGGCCTACCGCCAGGTGTCGCTGCTGGTGCGTCGCCCGCCGGGCCGCGAGGCGTACCCCGGTGACGTCTTCTACCTCCACTCGCGCCTGCTGGAACGCTCGGCGCGCATGCACGAGGATCTCGGTGGTGGCTCGCTGACGTCGCTGCCGATCATCGAGACGCAGGCCGGCGACATCTCAGCGTACATCCCGACCAACGTGATCTCGATCACCGACGGTCAGATTTACCTCGAGACCGACCTGTATTACGCAGGTATTCGCCCGGCGATCAACACCGGTCTCTCCGTCTCCCGCGTCGGCGGCGCCGCGCAGATCAAGGCGATGAGCAAGGTGGCCGGCAGCCTCCGGCTGGACATGGCGAACTACCGCTCGCTGGCGGCGTTCGCGCAGTTCGGCACCAGCGACCTTGACCGGTCGACGCGGCGGCAGATCGAGCGCGGCCAGGTGATGACCGAAGTCCTGAAGCAGCCGCAGTACAATCCGCTGCCGGTCGAGGAAGAGGTCGCCATTCTCTGGGCGGGCACCGGTGGTCACATCGATGACGTGCCGGTGGACCGGGTGCGCGAATTCGAGGACAAGTTCCTGGAATACCTGCGCACCTCGCATGCCGATTTGCTGAAGAGCATCGTGACCGAGAAGCGCCTGACCGACGAGATCGTGGCATCGCTGGAGAAGGTCACCAAGGACTTCAAGTCCACCAACGACTTCGGGGCGGTGTCCGAGACGGCTTCGGCCTAGGCAGGAAGGACAAGGCGCAGTGGCGAGTCCACGAGAAATCCGGCGCCGGATCCGCAGTGTCCGGAACATGTCGCAGATCACCCGCGCCATGGAGATGGTGGCGGCGTCGAAGATGCGGCGCGCGCAGGATCGCGTGACCGCGAGCCGCCCGTACAGCGAGCGGCTGCGCGAGTTCATCGCCGATCTGTCTTCGCAGAAGATGGATGCCGAGGAGCTTTCGCGCTTTCCGCTGCTCGCGGAGCGGCCCGTGAAGACCGCCGGCATGATCCTGATCACGCCGGACCGTGGCCTCACCGGCGCGCTGAATGGCAACCTGCTCCGGCGTGGCGCGCAGTTCATCCGCGACGAGGCCGACGCGCCGGTGAAGGTGATCGCGGTTGGCAAGAAGGGGCGGGACTTCATGGCCCGCACCGGTCAGGACATGATCGCGGACTTCATCGGCATGGGCGACGCGCCGCTGCTGGACGATGTCCGGCCGATCGCAACCATCGCGATCGACGAGTTCCTGTCTGGCGGTGTCGACGCGGTGCACATGGTGTATCCGAAGTTCGTCAACACGTTGACCCAGCAGCCCAGCGTGGTGCAGATCCTGCCGATCGAGCGGCCCGAGAGCCAGTACGAGGATGTCGACTACATCTTCGAACCGGATCCGACCGCGGTGCTGCAGGAAATCCTGCCGCGATACGTGGAAGTGCTGCTCTACCAGGGGCTGCTGGAGACGGTTGCGTCGTTCTATTCGGCCCAGATGGTGGCGATGCGCAACGCGACCGACAACGCGAAGGAACTCTCGTCGGAGCTCGAGCTGTCGTACAACAAGGCGCGGCAGGCACAGATCACCAACGAGGTGGCCGAGATCGCCGCGGGCGCGAACGCGTTCCGCACCTGACCGCAATTGGGTCCGGCGCCGGCGATGCCATCCTCGCCCGGCACGGTTGTCGCCCATTCGTGGGTTGACATGGCAGTGATGGCATACAGGACATGGCGCGGCGCTCGCGACGAGGATTCGCATCCGGGCCCAAGTGAGAAACGAGGTTACGCACAATGGCTGCACCAGCAGTTGCCCCTGAAACCAGGACGGGAGGTGCGACGGGGACCATCGCCCAGATTACCGGCGTGGTCGTCGACGTCGAATTCCCGGCCGAGCAGCTTCCCGATATCTACAACGCGCTCGAGACCGAGCTGAACGACGGCACCCGCCTCGTGCTGGAGGTGCAGCAGCACCTCGGGAACGACCGCGTGCGCGCCGTCGCCATGAGCACCACCGACGGTCTCCGTCGTGGGGCGCAGGTGAAGGACACCGGTACGGCGATCGCGGTGCCGGTTGGGCCGGCGACGCTCGGTCGCATCTTCAGCGTCACCGGAGAAGCCATCGACGAGATGGGTGACGTGTCGGCCGAGGAGTACCGGCCGATCCACCAGCAGCCGCCATCCTTCGAGGAGCAGGCGACGTCGGTCGAGGTCCTCGAGACCGGTTCCAAGGTCATCGACCTGATCGCGCCGTTCACCAAGGGCGGCAAGGTCGGCGTCTTCGGTGGCGCCGGCGTCGGCAAGACGGTCATCATCACCGAGCTGATCCGCAACATCGCGGCGGAGTTCGGTGGCTACTCGGTGTTCTGCGGCGTGGGTGAGCGTACCCGCGAGGGTACCGCGCTCTGGGGCGAGCTCGCCGACTCCGGCGTGCGCGATCAGACCGCGCTCGTCTTCGGCCAGATGAACGAGCCACCGGGGGCCCGCCTCCGCGTCTCGCTGACCGGCCTGACCATGGCCGAGTACTTCCGCGACGAGGGTCGCGACGTGCTCGTGTTCATCGACAACATCTTCCGCTTCGTCCAGGCGGGTTCCGAGGTTTCGGCGCTGCTCGGCCGCATGCCGAGCGCGGTGGGTTACCAGCCGACCCTTGCCAGCGAGATGGGGCAGCTCCAGGAGCGCATCACCTCCACCAGGCAGGGTTCGATCACCTCGGTGCAGGCGGTCTACGTGCCCGCCGACGACTACACCGACCCGGCGCCGTCGTCGGTGTTCGCCCACCTCGACGCGACCCTCTCGCTGGAGCGGTCGATCGCCGAGCGCGGCATCTACCCGGCGGTCGACCCGCTGGCGTCGACCAGCCGCATCCTCGATCCGCTGATCATCGGGCAGGAGCACTACGACGTCGCGCGAGAGGTGCAGCGGGTGCTGCAGCGCTACCGCGACCTGCAGGACATCATCGCCATCCTTGGCGTCGAGGAGCTCAGCGACGAGGACAAGCAGACCGTCAACCGAGCCCGCCGCATCGAGCGCTTCATGTCGCAGCCGTACTTCACGGCAGAGCAGTTCACCGGCACGCCGGGTCGATTCGTGTCGCTGTCGGAGACGGTTCGCTCCTTCAAGGAGATCCTCGAGGGCAAGCACGACGACAAGCCGGAAGCCGCGTTCATGTACAAGGGCGGCATCGACGAGGTCGTCGAGCACGCCGAGCGGCTCGAAGCCGAGAATCGCTAGTAACCCGGTGCGCATGCCGGACGCGTAGGGGCGGATTCCGCCAGGATATCCGCCCGGTCGCCCGGAGGGCGACAACGCGACGAGGGCCCAACGGGAGATTGTGGCCGCAAAACGGCCACCGGGCGGACATCGCTTCGCGAGTACCGCCCCTACGGGTTGGGACCGGGCTTGGCGCATTGAAGGAGGATGAACATGGCGAATCTCTCGGTGGAAATCGTCACCGGCGAGCGTGTCGTCTACCAGAACGATCAGGTTTCCATGGTGGTCGCGCCGGGCGCCGAGGGATCTCTCGGTATCCTGCCGAGCCATGCGCCGCTTGTGTCGCTGTTGCAGGAAGGCGAGCTCCGCATCAAGAGCGGTGGCAGCGAAGAGGCGCTGGCCGTCCATGGCGGGTTCCTCGAAGTTATCAATAACAAGGTCGTGGTGCTCGCCGACACCGCCGAGCGCATCTCCGAGATCGATATCGAGCGGGCCGAGGTTGCTCGGGCGAGTGCGGAGGAGACGCTGCGCAACGCGAAGGACAGCGTCGATATTGCCGAGGCGGAAGCGGCGTTGCGACGGGCCGCGATCCGGTTGCGCCTGGCGCGCAAGCCTCGAGGCCAAAGTGGAGGCCGTCCTCCGGGATAGGCACAGCGCCGACGTGACCATCATGCCCAGCACCCGGAGCCGAACAGCACTCGGTTCCGGGTGTCCTGTTGCGGGGGCCACTGGCACCCCGCCTATACTGTGCAGAGCCACGGGTGTGGCACCCCGCCTGCATGCCCGTGTCGTTCCCGCCCGCAATCCGATCCAGACGAGGAGTCTCCCATGGCGAGCGCCATGTCCCCAACCACTGTCCCTGCCACCCGAGAGCGCCTGCTGAAAATTCGTGGCGGTCATCCACTTCGCGGCGAGATCGTCATCAGCGGGGCGAAGAACGCGGCGCTGAAGGCGATGGCGGCCACCCTGTTGACGGCCGACGAGGTAGTCCTCAACAACGTGCCCATGCTCGCGGATGTGCTGTCGATGGCCGACCTGCTGCGCGCATTTGGCGCCGAGGTCGAAGTCGATCGCGATGCGGGCCGGGTTCAGGTGCGTGCGCGGGAGATCGTGCGGACCTCGGCGCCACCGGACCTGTTTCGTCCGACCCGCGCATCGGTGGTGGCGGCGGGGCCGATGCTGGCGCGGTGTGGCGAGGTGTCGTTTTCCATGCCCGGCGGCGATCAGATCGGTCGCCGGCCGATCGATGTGCATCTCCGCGGGTTCAAGCGCATGGGCGCGACCGTCGAGCAGCGGGACGACCAGGTAATTGCCTGCGGCGGACGGCTTCGGGGCGCACGCATCTATATGGATTATCCGAGCCACACCGGCACCGAGAACCTGCTGATGGCGGCGACGCTGGCGACCGGCAAGACGGTGATCGTCAACGCGTCGGCCGAGCCGGAGGTGGTCTGGCTCGGGCATCTGCTGAACCGTATGGGGGCGCGCATCCACGGTCTCGGTTCGCCGATCGTCACGATCGAGGGCGTCGAGCGCCTGCATGGCGTCTCCGACTACGTGCCGCCAGATCGCCTGGAGGCGGGTTCGTTCGCGATCGGCGCGGTGATGACCGGCGGCGAGATCACCATGCGCGATGTGCGCGAAGCCCACATGCTTCCGCTGACGGAAAAGCTGCAGGAGGTCGGTGGCGAGGTCTGGCACAACAACGATGTCATGCTGGTGCGTGCCGGACGCGCGCCATTGAACGCCGTCGATATCCAGACCCTTCCGTTTCCGGGGTTTCCGACCGACCTGCAGGCGCCGTTCACCGCGCTGCTGACGCAGGCGGAGGGGGTTTCGCGCGTGCACGAGCGGGTGTACGAGGACCGGCTCCGATACACCACCGAGCTGCAGAAGATGGGGGCGGATATTCGCGTCGAGCGGATCGGCAGCAGCACCAGTGAGTTTGCGGCATCGTCGGCGATGATCCACGGACCCGGCCAGTTGCACGGTGCGCGGGTGCAGGCTGGCGATATCCGGGCCGCGGTCAGCCTGGTGCTGGCGGGACTGGTGGCCGACGGGGAGACGGAGCTCGACGAGGTCTATCATCTCGACCGCGGCTACGAGCGGTTCGTCGCCAAGCTCACGTCGCTCGGCGCGGATGTCGAGGACACCGACCCACAGATGTAGCGTCGGCATCCCGGCGCATGACGCTGGTTGATGGATCGGCAGGCAGGAGGCGATATTCATGACCAGGCGCGCCATCATCCCGCCGGCAGCACGTGCCTCGGCCGAGCAATTGAAGATGTCTCCGGCGATCGTATCGGGGAACTTTGTCTTCCTGACGGGCGTCACGGGAGCAGATTCGCGCGGCGTGATGCCTGATGATCCGGCGGCGCAGTTCCGAAGCGTCTTTGAGAAGATCGGAGCTGTTCTGCAGGAGGCTGGCCTGAATCTGCAGGCGATCGTCGAGATGACAAGCTACCACATCGGATTGCGAGAGCACTTTGATCTCTTCGATGCTGTTCGGCTCGAGTATCTCGATGCACCGTATCCGGCCTGGACGGCGGTGGAGGTCGCTGGCCTGCGGCGCGAAGGGGCAATTGTCGAGGTGCGCATCGTTGCCAGTACCGATTCGGCCTGACGACCCGTTCCTCAGTCCCGCGCGGCAGTGTTGACGCAGGGGGCGATGCGTGCCGAAATCCGTCGATCTGGTGCAGACAGCGTAACCGCTGCCTTGTACGTACGGCAGCATCGTGGGATGATAGAGTCAGCGAATTTCGGGACTCTCTCGCACGTACCGAGTACAGGGGACAGGCCCAGTGTCATCCCGCATTCTGGTAGTTGAAGACCAGGACGATGTTGCCCAGTTGATCGATATCGTCCTCAAGAACGAGGGGTACACCGTTGCCATCGCGCGCGACGGTGCCCAGGGCCTCATGCTTGCCCGAGACTGGAAGCCGGACCTGATCCTTATGGACATCATGTTGCCCGGCGTCGACGGCGGCAAGCTCATAACCCGGTTGCGCAAGGAAGCGGAAACGCGGGATTTGCCGATCATGGCCATGTCGGCCAGTCGCACCCTTCGTGACCGCACACCCGAGCTGGAGGCCGACGCGCTGCTGGCAAAGCCGTTCGACGTCGATGCCTTGCTCGTCCAGGTGCAATTCCTCCTCTCACGCGAGCGGGGGGACAACGGTTCGTGACCTCGCGGCCGCTGGCTGTGCCCGGTCGCCCGCACGACGTGTCCCGCCAGGTGCTCGTCGTGATCCCGACCTACAACGAGCGTGAGAATCTCCCCGAGGTCGTCCGCCAGGTGCTCGGTCTCGGGGACGCATACGGCGTCCTGATCGTGGACGACGATTCCCCGGACGGCACCGGCCAGGCGGCCGACAAGCTTGCTCGCTTCAACCAGGGCCGCGTTGACGTGCTGCACCGACCCGGCAAATCCGGGCTTGGGCGCGCCTACATCGCCGGATTCCAGCGTGCGCTGGCGACCGGGGTCCCGATCGTCGCGCAGATGGATGCCGATCTTTCCCACCAGCCTTCGGATCTCGAGCGCCTGGTTGCCGCCCTTGGCGAGGATGTCGATCTCGTGCTCGGCAGTCGGTACATCCCCGGTGGCGCCACCGTGGGCTGGCCCTGGCACCGGCGGTTGATCAGCCGTGCCGGCGGTACCTACGCCGGTTTGGTGCTCGGCGTACCCATACGCGATCTCACCGGTGGCTTCAAGGTCTGGCGCCGGGAGACGCTGGATGCAATCGATCTGCCGGCCATCGCCTCGGATGGCTACAGTTTTCAGATCGAGACAACCTACCGTGCTGTCCGAAACGGCGCGCGCATCGCGCAGGTGCCGATTGTGTTTCAGGATCGGGTTGCAGGCAAGTCGAAGCTTTCGCGGCGGGTGGTGGCCGAGGCGGCGTTCAAGGTCTGGCGCTTTCGGCTCAACGGGTAGCGACCATATGCTCGACAATCTCGCGCATCTGTCGCTGGAAATGCGTGGTGTCGAATTCTGCCGCGTTGTGGAGAATGGCTTCACGATCCCACGTGTTCTGCGCGGCTGTCCGCATTGCGCCTGCAAGCGCGTCGACGTCTCCGACCGGCACGAGCAGCCCCGTTTCTCCCTCCCGGACAGTCTCCAGCGCGCCACCGTCTCCCGCCGCGATGACCGGTCGTCCGGCCGCTTGCGTTTCGACCGCGGTCATGCCGAAATCCTCGACCCCCGGCAGGATCAGCGCCTGGCACTGCTGCATCGCCGCGACAACCTCACCATCACCGAGCTGCCCGACGAAGTCGACCTGCGGACCGGCGATGTCGCGCAGCGATCGTTCCGCACGGCCGCTGCCCACGATGCGCAGCGGCAGGCCGGTCAGGTTGCTGGCCACGATGGCGCGGTCGATCCATTTGTGCGGCACGAGTCGTGACACCACCAGGAACCACGACTGCACCGGCACGTCGCCGCGCGGTCGAAATCGGCAGGTGTCCACCGGCGGGTGAACGACGCAGGCATCCCGGTTCCACAGCGTTTTGATGCGGCGCTGGACCGCGGCCGAGTTGGCGACGATCCGGTCGGGTCGCTGGGCCGCCTCGACGTCCTGCCGCCGCAGCCAGTCGAACAGCGGATTGGCGAGGCGATCGAGCGGCGAGGGCATCCCGACCGCATCGAGGTAGTGTTCGTCTCCGTACAGGAATCGCGCCGGCGAGTGGCAGTAGACCAGGAACGGGGTATCGCCGGGCGGCGCGGCGTGGTGCGACCACGCGCTCGAATCGGCCACAACGATGTCGGTATCTCCAGCCGAGCGGCCCAGGTTGCGGAAAATCGCCGGGTAGAACGGCAGCCATGCCCGGTGGGTTCGCCGCCCAAGCGGGACGCGGTCGATGACGCTTGTCATCACTGACCACTCGCGCAGCTCCGGCGGGAGGTTCTGCGCTGCATACATCGATGTGTAAACATGACGAGGGTTGTCCGCAAACGTGGAGTACAACACTTCGAGGACGCGCTCGGCGCCGCCATACTGCGTCAGATAATCGTGGATGAACGCGAGTCGCATCGACACTCCCGGGGGCCTGGTCGCGGATCGTCGCGACCGCCGCAAGTATACGGAGGTAGAGGGAAGATATGGCCAACAGGGCTCACACGGTCGACCGGCCGCAGGATCACCTCACGCGCCGAGAGGGGCAGGCCATC
>JAUIGA010000132.1 GCA_030430125.1 Chloroflexia bacterium
GACAGGTTTCTGTTGCTTCCGTCGTTGACCTCGATTGGAGCCTGAATCTTGCCATATTCGGGCCATTGCATGAACGGTCTTCTCGAGCGCAAGATGTTGTGGGACTGTTAACATCTCGCCCGTGATCGAGGAGGCCGCATGCGGTTTCGTGCAACTTGGGCCGGACGGTATGTGCACTGGCTCGGTCAACCTGGACTCGATCGGAGTCACATCGGGGGCAAGGCGGCGGGGCTGAACGCACTTTTCCAGCTTGGCGTGCCTGTGCCGCCTGGCTGTGTGGTCGATGCAGAGGCCCTCGGCAGCGCTCTCGCGACGTTCCGGCGCGAGGCCGATGTCCGAACGGGTGCGGAGGCAAGCATCATCGGGGATTACCTCCTGAATGCCCCGATGGAGCCAGCGCTTGTCGACGAATTGCAGGCAGCCGCTTCCATTCTGCAGGCAGATGCAGGTCGAACTGGCGAACTGCCGCTTGCTGTACGATCCTCGGCTCTTGACGAGGACGGTCAAGCCTTCTCGTTCGCGGGGCTGCACGACACGGTACTGGATGTCCGCACGCCAGATGGACTTCAATCAGCCGTCCGCCAGTGCTGGGCTTCAGGTTGGTCGGATCGTGCCATAGCGTATCGACGCAAGCGTGGCGGGGATGGGGCGCCGGACGGGATCGCGGTCGTGGTTCAGCGGATGGTACCGAGCGATGTTTCGTTCGTCGCGTTTACGACGGACCCAGTGACCGAAGATCCGAATCGGCTGGTCATCTCGGCGACGTGGGGCCTGGGCGAGGCGCTGGCATCCGGATCTGTGCATCCAGATCACATCGTGGTCGATCGCGACTGCAACATCATCGAGTACGAGGTCGGCGCGAAGCGAACGATGGTCATCCCAGGGTCGTTCACCGATGCGGGCGTCAGGACTGTGCCGGTGCCCCGCGCGTTGCAATCCAGGCCGGTGCTGACCACCGCGCAGGCGGACAAGATCGCATCCATGGCGCGGTGGCTCGCCGCCCGCATGGGATTCGAGGCCGATGTGGAGGGATGCATCGCCGGGGACGACGTGTATGTTCTTCAGGCGCGTCCGATCACCTCCCTCGCATCCCCGACGCGAGTCGAGTCTGCACCTGGTACCCGGTTCCACACCACGATGTCAACGAGCGCCAGGTAAGACAGGAGCAACCCTGCCATGACAGTCACAGATGTGTCCGTCGAAACCACCTTCCCGGAGGAATGGGATCCGGGTGATGTCGAAGGGCGACCGTTTTCGTACGATCCGATGCACGCTCCGAATCCGATCTCACCACTCCAGGCGTCTGTTGATCTACCTGCGCTGAGCTATGGCTGGACCGAGGGGTTCAGGTCGTTTGGAATTCCGGTTCGCGGATTCGAGATCCTGGTGCGGAACTATTACCAGTACAGCCGGTCGCTGATGAAACCCCCGTCGAAAGGGCTGACGGCGCCGGAGGAACCCGATCCAGTCCAGGTGAATCTGGAACGAGCCATCCGGGAGCTTCCCGAGAACTGGTACGCGACCTTCCTGCCGGAGATTCAGCGGCAAGTAGCGCAGTTGACGAGCATCGATCTGGAACATGCGTCGTTCGCCGAACTTCCGGCGCTGCTGGATCAGATCGACGAGATCGCCCGTGCGTTGTGGAAATTGCACTTCCACGTCGTGCAGCCGATGTTGCTGGCGGTGCAGCTCTTTGACGAGTTGTACGTCGACCTCTTCGAGGGAACAGCCGCCGACGCGCGCGAACTGGTTACTGGCACCGTGTCGGAAAGCATCAATGCGGGTTTTGGCCTGTCCGATTTGGCAGCGCGGGCTCGTGAGCTCCACCTTGAGTCCATATTCGAGAGCACACCGCCCGAGTGTCTCGCCGAGACACTCGGGGCTTCGCCTGCCGGGAAGCAGTTCCTGGCGGACCTCGATCGGTATCTCGAAGATTTCGGATATCGTCAGGATCTTTACGAGATGACGTCGTCGACCTGGATCGAAGAGCCGGCAATCCCGCTTGCATACGTTCAGTCGTACTTGCAATCCGGATACGATGCCAGGGTGGAACAGGCGAACATTTCCCGGATGGCGGCGGCAAAGCTGGATGAGGCGCGGGCTACCTTGGCGACGTATCCGCAACTTGTGCGCGACCAATTCGAAGACATGCTGCAGTCCGCGAGGTTTGGCGCGTTCCTCCAGGAAGAGCACAACTTCCACATCGACCAGCGGTACGCGGCTCGGCTGCGCCTGGCGTATCTCGGACTCGGTCGTCGTTTGGTGACCCACGGGTTGCTGGAAGCGCCGGACGATATCCTGATGCTGGAGGCTGATGAAGTCCGTGAGCTGGCGGAGGTAGCAGGGCTGGCGGACCAGCGCGATCGCATCCGTGCCCTGGTGCAACGTCGGCGGAAGGAGATGGCGATTGCAGCCACCTTGACTCCGCCACCGATGATCGGCACGCCGGATGGCGATATGCCCACACCCGACAACCCGATGCTGCGGGCGATGCACAACTTCTTTGGAGGGCCGCCCCAACAGGCGGTTCAGCCAGATCAACTGAAGGGGAATCCCGGCTCACGCGGAACTGCAACCGGCGTCGCACGGGTTGCGCGGACGCTTGCCGAGGCACGGTCACTGCAACTGGGTGAGGTGCTGGTGGCGGTGACGACGATGCCTCCGTGGACACCGTTGTTCGCAGTCGCGGCGGCCATTGTCACCGAGACGGGCGGAGCCCTGAGTCACTGCGCGATCGTGGCGCGGGAATATGGTGTCCCGGCGGTGGTTGGGGTGCACGGCGCGACCAACGCGATCCATACCGGGCAAATCATCACCGTGGATGGGGAGACTGGTGTCGTGACGCTCCATCCGGACGATTGAAGCGCACGAGAAGTGATGCCGAAGATGGGACCGTGGGTTGTGGCAAGCCAGCCCGATTGTGTGCTGGAATGGCTCCATGAGCATGCCGGACCCACGCGTCGACACGCCCAACACACCACGCCTGTTATTGCCGACGATCATGGTCGGCACCATGCTTGCGCCATTGAACTCAACGATGATCGCAGTCGCGCTTCCCGAGCTCCAACGAGCCTTCGACGCGCCGGTGACATCGGTGGCGTGGCTGGTGACCCTGTACCTGATTGCGATGGCGGTCGGACAGCCGATCGGAGGCCGGCTGGGAGATCAATATGGACGCCGCCGCGTCTATCTTGTCGGGCTGGTCTGGTTCGCGGTGGCGTCGCTAGGGTGCGCGTTTGCTCCCGAGTTGCCCTGGCTCATCGTGTTTCGTGTGCAACAGGCGTTGGCGGGAACGCTGATTTTCCCAACCGGCGCGGCGCTCGTCCGCATGGTCGTGCCGGATGAGCGGCGAGGAACCGCATTCGGCATGATCGGGCTTGCGGCGTCGGTGGCTGCCGCATCCGGACCGCCAATCGGTGGCGTGCTTGTACACGCATTTGGATGGTCGTCGATTTTCTGGATGAATGTGCCGCTTGTAGTGTTGGCACTGGCGATGGGGTGGCGGAGCTTGCCACGTCACCGGCATGAATTTGCTACCCCGCAGGCCTTCGACATCCCGGGCGTTCTGTTGCTTGCCCTGGCGTTCTCCGCGTTGGTGCTGGCGCCAACCGCGCTCCGGCGCGGGTTTCCTGCACTTGCCATTGGGGCCATCGTTGCCGGAGGTGTCCTGGGCATGATGTTCGTGGCCTGGGAGCGGCGGGCGACCGCACCAGTGATCGACATGCACCTGTTCAAGAGGCGTCAGTTCGCGGCTGCCTGCGGGGCGATCCTGCTCGCGAACCTGGTGATGTACACCACGTTGCTGTCGGTGCCGCTCTATCTCGAAGGGGTACGGGGTGAAGGGGTGCGCACGACCGGCGTGATGCTTGCGGCGTTGTCGATCTTTGCAGCATTCCTCACACCGCTCGGAGGTCGATGGACCGACCGGTATGGCCGATGGATGCCAGCCGTGGCTGGGGCGGCGCTCGTGTTTGCAGGGACCGTGGCTCTTGCGACAGGCATGCACACTGGATGGAGTGCGCTGCTCATGGTAGCGCTGGCCACGATGGGTGTCGGGCTTGGAATTTCTGGCGCTCCGGTGCAGTCGGCATCCGTGGATGCGGTGCCGGAGGCGCGTGCCGGCTCGGCATCAGGTGTCTACTCCACGTCGCGATACATTGGCAGCGTGGTTGGTTCGATCGTGCTCGCATTTGTCTTTGTCGACGAACCGGTGGCGGGAGAGCCTCAGCGGCTCGTGTGGCTGTTCTCGGTGCTGAGCGTGTTTGCACTGGCCGGAATCGCGGTCAACGCGCGAGTGGGTGACCGCCGGCGGATGGCGATCGATCCCGGCAGTGCTGGCGCGGGTTCGGTCACCCCACGCTGACCTGAATCGGCGTGCAACAGCCTACGTCGAAGCAAGCCGGGTGCGTCGCCGGCCTGTCGGATCTGGTGTTCACCCGGTCATGTCGTCGACGCCAGCCCAGCGTGATGGTGTCAGACGGAATACCCATTCGCCTTCGACGCCGTTTCTCCGGCCGAACTCCTCGGCTCGGTGGTCTCCCATGTACCGGCGGCCGTTTTCGGTAGCCCAGTGGCGCGAGCTGGCGGGGTCGCGGTCGACCGTCACCGGCCCTTCCACCACCACAAACGCATATGGGTCGTGCGGGTCGTCCACCGACATCGAGGCGTAACCCGTGCGAAGCAGGTTCCGGACCTTCACGGACTCGTGCCAGCTCGTGAACACGATGTCGTCGCCATCGACCACGAACCAGATCGGCGCGACGTGGGGCCGGCCGTCCTCCCGCACGGTAGCGAGGTGCCCGGTGCGAGTCCCCTCGGTGACGAACTGGCGCATGCGTTCTTGCGTCATCTTCTGCATCGTGAGCCTTTCGGTTGCCGGTTGGACATTGCCGAAGTGTTGCACCGCAAGGTTGTCAGGTGCCAGCTCCTTTCGAGTGTTTGTGGCGCACCGCTGTGACGGGAGATGCAAATGCCCATCCGCTCCGTGGCCTTCGATGCCTTGTACGGCACCCAAGGCACGACGCTGACTCTCGCCCCAGGCGGCTATCTATACCAGCGTGGCGCGGAATTGCGCCGCGTGGAGGTGGCTGTAGGGGCCGCCTCGCGCCAGCAGCTCGTCATGGGTGCCTTGTTCGGCGATTCCGGTGTCGTCGATCACCACGATCCGGTCGGCATTCTGGATCGTCGCCAACCGGTGGGCGATCACAAGGGTCGTGCGGCCCTGGGCCAGCTCGGCGAGCGACTGCTGGATCGCTTGCTCGGTGGCAGTGTCGAGCGCGGATGTGGCTTCGTCGAGGATCAGGATCGGCGGGTTCTTGAGGAACATCCGCGCGATCGAGAGGCGCTGCTTTTGTCCGCCCGAGAGCTTGACACCGCGCTCGCCGATCAGGGTGTCGAGTCCGTGCGGCAGGGCGAAGATCACCTGATCCAGCCGCGCGCGGCGGGCAGCGTCACGAATCTCCGCTTCGGTCGCGTCGAGCCGGCCGTAGGCGATATTCTCGCGAATCGAGCCACCGAAGAGATAAACATCCTGTTGGACGATACCAATCTCGCGGCGCAGCGACGAGAGTGTCATGTCGCGGATGTCGACCCCGTCGATGGTGATGCGACCGCTGTCGACATCGTAAAAGCGGGGCAACAGGGACGAGATCGTGGTCTTGCCGGCACCGGACGGCCCGACGAATGCCACGGTCTCGCCGGGAAGGATGTCCAGGTTGAGGTCGTCGAGCACCTGGCTGTGGTCGGTGTACCCGAAGGAGACGTGCTCATAGCGGATGTGCCCGTGCAGGGCTCCGGCATCGACCGCATCCGGCGCGTCGGTGACCTCGGGATCGATACTCATCAACTCCTGATAGCGGCGAAAGCCGGCAATACCCTTCGGGTAGATCTCGAGCACGGCGTTGATCTTCTCGATGGGGCGGAAGAAGACCGTGACGAGCAGCAGGAAGCTGACGAATCCGCCCTGCGTCAGGTCCCCATTGATGACGAACCATGTTCCTGCGATCATTACAATCAACTGGGTCAGGCGCATGCTGAGATAGCTGAGCGACATGCTGGTCGCCATGATTCGATAGGCCTGCAGCTTGGTCTTCCGGTAGTTGGCGTTGTCTGACGCGAAGAGCTCTCGCTCGTGCTCCTCATTGGCGAAGGCCTGAACGACGCGCATCCCGCCGACATTGTTCTCGACGCGGGCGTTGAACTCGCCGACGCGGCCGAACAGGCTTCGCCAGGTGCGTGTCATCCGGCCGCCGTACCGGGTTGTCACCCATGCCGTGAACGGCACGATGATCGCGGTGATCAGGGCAAGCTGGGGGTTTATCCAGAACATCAGCATGAATGCACCGACGAAGGTCATCAGCGCGATGAAGAGATCCTCGGGGCCATGATGGGCGACCTCGCCGATTTCTTCCAGATCCTTGGTGACGCGAGCGATGAGGTGACCCGTGCGATTGTTGTCGTAGAACCGGAATGAGAGCTTCTGGAGATGGTCGAAACTCTTTCGGCGCATCTCCGTCTCGATATTGATCCCGAGCATATGGCCCCAGTAGTTGACCACCACCATCAGGCCGGTGTTGAGCAGGTACACGAGCAGGAGTGCCGCCGCCGAGATCACGATCAGGCTCCAGTCCTCACCGGGCAGGAGATCGTCGATGAAGAGCTGGACGGCGATCGGGAATGCGAGCTCGAGTACCCCGGAGAGCACTGCGCACGAAAAATCGAGCGCAAAGAGGCGCCGATGGGGCTTGTAGTAGCTGGCGAAGCGGCGCATCAGCTCGCCTGTACGAAGTTGGGTCCCGGGTGCCGACCCGGGCGCGGTTGATGATGAGAGCAACAGAGACCTCGTGGCGTTCCAGATTCCGATCAGGCGAGGGCGCGCGCCGGGATTCCGGGCGCATGGGCACGTCCGGAAATCTACACGAAATCCGACGCAAACGCTAGGGTTTTCTGCCGGAAAGGCGCTTCGTCGTTGCCAGGGATCGAACGACCCTGAGATAGGACTATTTCACAAATCACTCGCGATGGGAACGGGTTGACCTGGCAGCCCGTTCCCATCGTGGGTTCTCCGTCAATTCCCTCTGCGTGCGTGTCAGCCCGCGCCGTCCTGCCGCGCGCGCTCGGCCACGACTTCGCCCACGCTTCGGCCAAGCGCGCGACCGACTTCGATGTCGCTTCGGAAGTGGATACCGGCCCACAGCCGCGACCAGCTCTCCTCGTCCGCAATGGCGGTGAAGAAGTCGGCATCGCGCGGGAAGAGGGCGCCGAGGATGGTTTCCATCGCCCCACCGACCGCGGCGTGGGCCGCCGGGTAGCTGGGGTGGTTCGGCGTCGCGAAGACGGTCGTCAGGGTGGGGTCGAGCTGATCGGGTCGGATCGCCCAGAAGGCGTATTTGCCGTCCCAGCAGGAGATGAAGACATCGAGGAAGGCGACATCCATGAGGGCGTAGGCGCGTGCCGCGCGTGGCGGGTTGTCATCGAGCTGCGCTTCGAAGAGTTTCTGGTTGAGATAGCTCGTGTAGAGCTGGAAGGAAGCGCGCCCGCCGTAGTACTCCCAATAACTGGCCGTGAGGTCGGTCAGCTTGGTACGCTCGAACGCTTTCACCTCGTCCAGCTCGGTTGCCAACTGCTCGGAATCCCAGGCCGGCGGAGGGTCGGGCCGGAATTGGTCATTGGATGCCAGGGTCCATGTCTGCCAGGTCGCGGCGGCGGGCACGGCGGGGGTGGTCCCATTCCACTTGCCGGGCTCGGTCGGCACACTGCCGGTCCATGGCGCGTCGGAACCGTCGGATTGCGCATGCGCGATCGCCAACTCGGCGACCTGCCGGCCGATCTCCATGCCGGCCGCGACATCGCTCGGGTAGTCGGTGCCGGCGAGCAGCCGCGAGGTGCCCGCTTCCTCGGCCAGGGCGTCAAAGGTCGCGGCGCTGTCCGGGTAAAGGAAGCCGAGCACGGCGGCGGCGGCACCCGCGGCCACCGCGTGCTCGGAGGGGTATGCGGGACTCGCCGGGGTGGGGACCGCGGTGGTCAGCGCCGGCATCGCCGTGGCGGGCCGCTGCCGGTTGTAGGCGTACTTGGCGTCCCAGGCGGCGATGGTGGCATCGGCGATCGCGGTATTGACCAGCGCCAGCGTGCGGCACGCTGGAGGACCACCGATGCCGTTGGCGATGAGGTGCTGGATCGTCAAGTCGTTCCAGCGGTATGCGGGCGCACCGGCGTTCCAGTAGGCGATTTGGTCGAGCGCGGCCGCGTCGCGGGCATCGGCCATCGCCGCCAACTCGTCGAGCTCGATGCTTGTCGCCGCCTCGTCTGGGGGTGGTGCCGGGCGGAACTGGTCGCCTGAGGTCATCAGCCATGTCTGCCAGGTTCCGGCGGTCGGTTCAACCTGCTCGACATCGGAGGTGGTTGTCTGGGCGGCGAGCGCGCGGCCAGGGATGGCTACGCCAATGACGGTGCCGACGGTGGCACCGCCGATCGCCTGCAGAGCAGCGCGGCGGGAGACGGCAGGGGACGACGTTGATATTTCGTTGCGGGAGTTCTGCGTA
>JAUIGA010000133.1 GCA_030430125.1 Chloroflexia bacterium
ACGAAGCGCGTTTCCCGCGCTCGGACACAACGCGATGCGCTCGCCGGCGTGGCGGCTGCTCGTCGGCCTCGCCGAGAAGCTCGGCAAGCACCTCGAGGCTTTGCAGGTTGTGTACCGGCAGGAAATGGTCGATGTACGGCAACGCCGCGCGAATTCCCTGGGTGAGCGGCTGATACCCGGGCGCGCCCAGCAACGGGTTCAGCCAGATCAGCCGCCGGCATGAACGCTGCAACCTGGCCATCTCGACGCCGAGCAGATCCGGATCGCCGCGATCCCAACCGTCGCTGATCACCACGACCGTCGCGCCGGACCGGAGCACGCGCCGGGCCCAGGCGTAGTTGAAATCCTTGATCGATTCGCCAATCCGGGTGCCACCGGACCAGTCATCGACAGATGCAACCACATCCTCGATCGCCTGGTCGACATCGCGCTTGCGCAACTCGCGGGTGATCCGGGTGAGGCGTGTCCCGAACACGAACACCTCAACCGCATCAAGCCCATGTTCGAGGGCATGGACGAACCGCAGCAGCATGCGGGAGTAGCGATCCATCGATCCTGAAATGTCGCAGATGAGCACCAGCGGTCGCATGCGGCGCTTGCGAGTGCGAAGCTTGAGCTCCATCGGCACGCCGCCCTGCTTCATCGATTGCCGGAGCGTTCGCCGGTAGTCGATGAACTCACCGCGGATCGCCCGCTGCTTGCGACGGGTCTCGCGGGTGCTGAGCCGCCACGACATCTGCGCCATGATCCGGCGCGCTTCCGCGATTTCCTCGTCCGTGAACTGGGCGAAATCCTTCTTGCGGAGCGCCTCCCGCGCGCTGAACAGCAGCACATCCTCCGGCGGCGTCTCGTACTCCTCCGTCTCGCCGATGTCGCCACCGTCGTCTATGCCCTCGATAGCGAGAACGTTGCGATCGCTCGCCTCTGCCGCGCCAGCCTGCCCCTTCGACCGCTTCTGGTCGGCGCTGTCCTCGCCGGGCTTCGGCTTGCCGGCTCGCTCTTCGTCGCTCGTCAGGTATTCCTCGAGCGGCATCATCCGCTCCTGGAGGAGGTCGTACCAGAACTGCTCGAATTCCGCGCGGAAGGCACCCAGCTGCTCCGGTCGGGTGACGAGGGTCGCGCTGGCGGCATGATAGACATCGTCGTACCGCGCCAGGGTGACGTTGTCGAGCGCCTCGACGAATTCGAGGATCTGCCCCGACCCGACCGGCATGCCGGCGCTGCGCAGGCGGCGTCCAAACCGCAGCAGGTTGCGGCGAACGACCGCGGCATTGACGTCGCTGGCGCCGGCGCGCCGCATGTGGCGCTCGCTGTATTGGCTAAGTGGTTGGCTGTCGTTCGGCATCGAGTGCTTCCGCGACAAGCCGCTGGGCGAGATCGCCACTCACCTTGTCGACATCTTCCTGGTACTTGAGAATCACGCCGAGCGTTGCCTCGACAACCTCGTCCGAGAGGTCCCGGCTGCCGAGCGCCATCAGGGCCTCGGCCCAGTCGAGCGTCTCGGCCATCCCTGGCGACTTGAACAGGTCGACACCACGCAGACCCTGCGTAAACGTACAGATCTGCGTTGCCAGTCGCTCGCTCGCCTCCGGCACCTTGGCCGAGAGGATTCGGTATTCCTTGTCGAAGTCCGGGAAGTCGATCCAGTAGTAGAGGCAGCGGCGCTTCAGCGCGTCGTGGATCTCTCGCGTCCGGTTGGAGGTCAGGATCACGATCGGCACGTGTTCGGCGCGAAGCGTGCCCAGCTCCGGCACTGTCACCTGGAAGTCCGAAAGAAGCTCCAGCAGGAAGGCTTCGAGCTCCTGGTCGGCGCGGTCGACCTCGTCGATCAGCAGCACCGGCGCCTGGTCATGCGCCGCATCGATGGCCTGCAGCAGCGGGCGCTTGAGCAGGAACTCCTCGCTGAAGAGATCCTTCCGGACCTCCTCGGAGTTCAACGCCCCCGACACCTCGAGCGAGCGCAGGAACAGCATTTGCCGCGGGTAGTCCCATTCGTAGATGGCCGAGTTCGCATCCAGTCCCTCGTAGCACTGGAGCCGGATCAGCGGCGTGCCAAGCATCTCGGCGAGGACCTTGGCGATCTCCGTCTTGCCGACACCGGCCTCCCCTTCGAGCAACAAAGGCTTGCGCATGCTCATCGTAAGGAACAGTGTCGTCGCAAGGCCACGGTCCGCGACGTATTTCCTGGAGCGCAGTGCCGCCGCGAGATCGTCCACCGTCGTGAACGACTCGTGTGGCTCGGCAGTCTGCTGCGGTGTAACGAGTCCGGTAGTCAACAATTCCCTCACTTTGGCACCGTCTGGTGTCGATTTCCTCGATCGAGCCTGTTGTTATCCAGTATCAGGCACCTTGGCACACCCCGCCAGCCCCGGCACTACGCACATCGCAGCTTGTCAGCAGCCTCCCGTGTCAGGCTGGGCGGTCCACCACCGGACCCTTCGCCGCCACCGTTCCGTGCACATACACAGGCTCAAGCGTCGCAAGGTCGTCGTGGTGACCGAGCTCAAGGCGGAGTCGTCCGAGCCGGGCGACCGCGACGGCCCGATTCACGAGTCCAGGTTCGGCGGATACCGGATGGGACCCGACCTCGAGTGGGACTCGAAGGCGATGCGGCAGCTCACCCACCACGGCGGCGACACCAGCACCTTCGAGCGCGGCGAGCAGCTCCGAAGGGGTACCGTTCGTCGGGCGCTCCTGCTCATCATGCGCGAGGTGGTCTGGTCGAAACCGCTGCCACACGATCCTGCCGCGCCCAGCCGCGAGCACGCACATCACGGGCACGCCGGCCCGCACCCAGGGCAGGGCCAGCGCGTGCATCGTCGATACGCCGACGATCGGCAGGCGGTGCCCCAGCGCAATCCCCTTGGCAACGCTCATGCCGACGCGCAGCCCGGTAAACGAGCCCGGACCCGTCGCCACGGCCACCCCGCCAAGCTCATCGGTGGCGATACCGGCCTGTGCCAGCAGCTGGTGAATCCGCGGCAGCACCTCCGTCGTCTGCCGCCGCACCGACGTCCACGACGCCGCATGCAGGGTGGCGTCCCGGATCAAGGCAATGTCTGCGCGATCGGTGGCCGTATCGATGGCGAGAATCCACCGTGCGGGGTCCGCCCCCTCGTCACGGGACGCCGCCAGGATGTAGGATGTTAACATTCAAATCACCTCGTTCCGCGACCGATCTCGTAGTCTGGACATCCCGGGCTCACTGCCCGTTGATTCCGGCCGAGTCCGGTGAATGACGCATCGCATGGAGCCAACGACGGTTGCGTGCGGGCCGAAAACGACAGGACTGGGATGGCAGGATCAGGAAAATCGGCAGTAGCAACGATCGACGGGCAACCGATCGAAGTTGCTACGCCCAGGCGCAACTGGAATATCTTCAGCAGGGAATGGGTGCTGTTCATCCTGTTCGTCGGCCCCAACCTGCTCTTGTTCACGGCTTTTTCCTACTGGCCGATGATCGAGAACGTCCGGCTCAGCACCCAACGCTGGGATCTCCTGTCGCCGGTGCGCATCAATGTTGGGCTCGACAACTTTCGATACCTTGTCGAGAACGACACGTTCCACAAGGTGTTGTGGAACACACTCTACTTCACGTTCGCGGCAGTGGGTTTGTCGCTGGCGCTCGGACTGATGGTCGCACTCCTGCTCAATCAGCGACTGCGCTGGCGCAACGGCGCCCGGGCGATCGTCTTCGCGCCATTCATGTTGTCCGGCGCGGCGATCGGCATCGTCTGGGCCTACATCTTCGATCCGCGCTTCGGCCTGCTCGCCGAGATGCTCGGCTGGGTCGGCCTGCGATCGCCCGACTGGCTCAACCGGCCCGAGTGGGCCATGCCCGCCATCATCATCGTCTACGTCTGGAAGAACCTCGGCTTCACGACGGTCATCTTCCTGGCGGGACTGCAATCGATCCCGCAGGACCTGTACGACGCCGCCAAGATCGACGGGGCCAACGTCTTCTGGCGGTTCCGGTCGGTCACCCTGCCCATGCTCTCGCCGATCGCATTCTTCCTCGTTGTCACCTCGATCCTCAGCACGTTCCAATCCTTCGACATCATCAATGTCATGACCAGGGGCGGCCCCGTCGACGCAACGAACACGCTCATCTACTACGTCTACGAGCAGGGCTTCGTCGCCTTCAACGCGGGACGTTCCGCCGCCGCGGCGCTGGTGCTGTTTACGATGATGATGGTGATCACCCTCATCCAACTGCGCTACTCGGAAAGCAAGGTGCACTATGGGTAGCCGGCTCAGCGCAAACCAGCAGCTCATGCTGCAGCGATCACTCGGTTACCTGGCGATGGCCTTCGTGGTCGCCCTGATCGGCTTGCCGCTGTTCTGGATGCTTTCCGGCAGCCTCAAGACGAATCAGGAAATCTACTCGACCACGATCCAGTGGATTCCGGACAATCCGCTGTGGTCAAACTACAGGGAGGCCTGGGAGCGTGCGCCATTCGGTCGCTTCTATCTCAACAGCATCATTGTCACCTTGTTCGGCGCGGGCCTGGAGATCGTCAACGCCACGCTGACCGCCTACGCGCTCGCGTACCTTCGGTTCCCGGGCAAGAACTTCATCTTCATCCTCATCCTCGCCGCGTTGATGATCCCGAATCAGGTAACGATCCTGCCGAACTACGTCTTCTTTGGCATCAACGGCTTCATCGGCTCCGTGCTGGGCGAAAGCTGGATCAACACCTATCAGGCCATCATCCTGCCAGGCGCCTCGGTGGCGTTCGGCACCTTCCTGATGCGACAGGCCTTCCTCGGGTTGCCGAGGGAGGTGATCGACGCCGCCAAGGTCGACGGCGCCGGACACCTGCGCATCCTGCTCGACGTCGTCGTCCCCATGGCCAAACCGGTGATCGTCACCTTTGCCCTGATCTCGCTCGTCGCCAAGTGGAACGACTACCTCTGGCCGCTGGTGATCACCCAGACCGAGAACATGCGTGTCCTCACCATCGGCATCTCCTATCTCTTCGACGCAGAAGGGAACAACGAATGGGGCATCATCATGGCTGCCACCTTCTTCGTCGTGTTCCCGCTGCTGGTTGTCTTCCTGTTTGCCCAGCGGTACATCATCGACGGTCTCACCGCCGGTGCCACCAAGGGCTAGTGCCTCGCCTGCGCAGGCAAGGCTGACCATTCCACGATGCCAACGATGGCATCCGAGGAGGATCATGGACATGACTGCTTCGAAGATTGATCGACGTACGATGGTCAAGGGCATCGCCGGCGCCGCTGCGGCCACGGCAGTTGGGTCGAAGGCGTCGAGCGTGTTCGCCGCCCCGGCGGTGATCCAGAGCGGCCCGCTGGAGATCACCTACTGGACCTCGTTCCAGGGCGGCGCAAATGGCGACGCACAGGACGAGCTGGTCAAGCGTTTCAACGAGTCGCAAACCGATATCCAGGTCAATCACGAGTTCCAGGGCAGCTACGAGGAGACTGCGCAGGCGCTCACCGCAGCGGTGCAGGGCGGCAGCACGCCGGACATGTCCCTGCTGTCCGATGTCTGGTGGTTCAAGTTCTACCTGAGCCAACTCCTTGAGCCGCTGAACGACTACATCGACAACAGCGACCTCGATCCAGCCGACTACGTCGACAGCCTCTGGACCGAGGGCGTGCGCCAGGATTCGCAGTTCTGGATTCCGTTCGCCCGCTCGACCCCGCTCTTCTACTACAACGTCGAAGCGCTCGACGAGGCCGGCCTGGATGCCAGCATCTTCGGGAACTGGGATACCTTCGTCGAAAACACCGAGGCGCTGATGGTGCGCGACGGCGACGAGGTGACCCGTTACGCGCACGGCCACCCGAATGGCGCTTCGTACATCGCCTGGCTGTTCCAGGGCGTGATCTGGCAATACAACGGCAAGTACTCCGATCCCGACTTCACCATCACCATCGACGACGAAGCCGGTGTCGAGGCGGGCAACTTCTATCTCTCCTCCGTCGCCGACGGTTGGGCCCTGGCGACTGAGGATCATGTCGTCGACTTCAATACCGGGCTCTTCTCGACGATCATGGCCTCCACCGGCTCGATGGGTGGCATCCGCGCGGACGCCACCTTCGAGTGGGGCACCGCGTTCCTGCCCGAGAAGTACAGCTTCGGCTGCTGCACCGGCGGTTCCGGCCTTTCCATTCTGGCGAGTGCCGACTCGGCCAACAAGGAGGCGGCTTTCGAGTTCATCAAGTTCAGCACGTCGCCGGAAAGCACCGCCTACTGGGCGCAAACGACCGGCTACATGCCCGTCCGCAAGTCCGCGGTCGACAGCGACGAGATGGCCGCGTTCTACGAGGAGAATCCGCAGGCTCGCACCGCGGTTGACCAGCTGCCGAAGACGGCACCGCAGGACTCCGCCCGCGTGTTCATCCCGAACGGCGACCAGATCATCGGTGGCGGCCTCGAGCAGATTACGGTGAACCAGGTTGACGCGGCAGATGCGTTCGCCGAGGTTGCCGGAATCCTCGAAGAGGAAGCGCAGCCGGTGGTCGAGCAGCTTCAGGCGGTCGAGGGCTAGGTCTGCCCGCGCCGCGACTCACGAGCGGCAACGTAACGGGGGATGGCAAATTGCCATCCCCCATGTCGTGTACTCCTGGTTCCACAGCGAGGCTGCGCTATGGCTCGCCTCGTCCATTGGGCACGCCCGAGATCGACACCTCCCGGCAGTCCGCGCCTCGGTATCCAATCGTCACCAGCAAGTATCGATCCGGGAGCCAGTCGCCGGCACGCTCCGGCCACTCCACGATCGTCACGTCATCGCCAGGATCAATGAGCTCCTCCCAGCCGATGTTGTCAAGCTGGTCTGGATCGTCCAGCCGGTAGAGATCCAGGTGGTGGAGCGTCATCGGCGTGCCATCCACCAAGTGGGCCGGATAGTCGGCGACAAGTGTGAAGGTCGGGCTCTGGGCATCGCCGTCAACCGAGAGCGACTCGGCGATGCCCTTGGCCAGGGTCGTCTTTCCCGCTCCGAGGTCGCCGTGCAGCAGGACAACATCGCCCATCACGAGGTCGCGCCCGATCTTGCGACCAAGACCGCGCATCTCGTCGGCCCCGCGAATCAGCATGGGTTCGTCACTCGGCATCGGTTTCGCTTCCCCCAGCGGCCGGAAATGCCACCATTGCCCCCCTCACGGAGACCCAGACGCCATCGCCCGGACGAATACCGCTGTACGCGCCAAGACGCGCAACGACCCGTTCGCCCCGTTCCAGCCCGACCGTGAGCAGCTGGTCGTGCCCGAAATACTCGCGGCTCGTCACGAACCCATGGACGCCGCTTGACGCCGGACGCTGGCGATCGAGCCGCAGGTGCTCCGGGCGCACCAGCACATCGACGGTGCCGCTCGCCTCGTTCGCGAGATGGATGTCGCCAAGCACGGAATGCGCCGTGCGATCGTTCGCGGTCGCGCGCAGGAACTGGGCATCCCCGATGAACTCCGCCACGAAGCGGGTGCTGGGCCGATGGTAGAGCTCCTCGGGGGCTCCCACCTGTTCAACTCGACCCCGGTGCATCACCACGATCCGATCGGCCAGGGAAAGCGCCTCATCCTGGTCATGGGTCACGAGGATCGCTGTGGTACTCGCTTCCGCGAGGATGGCGCGAACCTCGCGCCGCACCGCCACGCGCAGCTTCTGGTCCAGGTTGGAGAACGGCTCATCGAGCATCACCAGGGCTGGTGCCGGCGCGAGCGCGCGTGCGAGCGCGACCCGCTGCTGCTGACCGCCAGAAAGCTCGGCGGGGGCGTAGCGCTTCATGTGCTCCAGCCCTACCAGCGCGAGCACCTCGTCGACGCGCGATGTGTCACGGCCGGCGCGGCCAAGACCATAGGCAACGTTTTTCTCCACCGACATGTGCGGAAACAGCGCGTAGTCCTGGAAAACCATGCCGACCCGCCGGCGCTCCGCCGGCACAAAGGTACTGTCATTGGCAACGACGGTACCTGCGATCGCGATCGTCCCCCGATCCTGCCGCTCCAGGCCGGCTACCATTCGCAGGCTTGTGGTCTTGCCGCAGCCGCTTGGACCGAGAAGCGCCACGAACTCTCCCGGACGCGCATCGAACGTAAGCTCGGTGACGACAGGCGTACCGCCGAAGGCACGGGTCAGACCACGAACCGCGAGGGCTGGCGGCGCCTCTCCGGTACCCGGAAGCGTTGCGGTGAGGGACATAAGACGACCTTCGGATGAACTGCGAGCACTATTCGCACGGACAGGAGACGGCTCGACCGGCCGCGGTGAGGCAAGCGTGGGTCGACGCAAGCTCGGCTCGGATGCAGGTTCGCGAATCAATCATCCGATTGCGGCATCGACAACCACATCGGGACGAGGCTGGTCCGCGACCTGGCGGAATTGTATCCCGAGGCAGCGGGTCGCCACCCGATCCTGCCGTACCGCCGATACCGCACGGCAGCAACATCTGGTCTCATCGGCGGGGTGCGGTCAGGGTGAATCCGCCTTGGAGCCGTGTTGCCGCGACGTGAGCAGGACTGACGGAATCGCCGCGACAAGCACCAGCGCGAGTGCCGGGGCAGCTGCCCG
>JAUIGA010000134.1 GCA_030430125.1 Chloroflexia bacterium
CCTCGGCTCGCAACTCGGATCGAACCTCACCAGCCGTGTGAAGACCGAGAGTCTCATTCTCATCTTTGTAGCGATCATGCTCTATCTGTCGGTGTCGATGATCCTCAAATCGTTCGGCATCGAGCTGCCGGGACAGGAGTAACACGATGGATCAGGTGCAGCCACAACTCGCACTCACCCGGCCGACCGCAGTTGTGCTGGTGTGGGGATTCCGGGTCTCCGCGGCGTTACTGCTGGTAGGTCTCCTGCTGACGGCGGTGCAGGGCGAAACGCTGCATACTTCGCTCGAAGGGATTCCCGACTTGATGCGGGAGCTGCTGGATGGCAAGGGCAGCGGCGTCGTCGGGCTTGGCATCCTGGTGATGATCGCCACCCCGATCGCCTCCGCAACCAGCATCGTCCTCACGTGCCTGCGCATTGGCGACCGGCGGTATGCGCTTATCACCGCGGCGGTCCTGTGTATTCTGCTGGTTTCGGCGGCGCTTGCCGCGTTGTAATCCGAGTTGGGTCATGAGCGAAACCATACGGCGCGTTGCCGTCATTGTTGCCATGTCGTCCGAGCTGCAGCACCTGCCGGGATTGCCCGGTTTGCCAGCCTCCGAGGGTGATCCGTGGCCGTCGGTCACCTGGCGTCACGGCAGCCTGGAGGTCACCGCTGTGCGCTGCGGGATCGGCATGGTACGGGCGGCGGCCGCGACCGAGGCCGCGATCGCGACCCATGCGCCCGATGCCGTGGTGAACTTCGGGTGTACCGGCGCGCATCGGCCCGACATCAATGTTGGCGACGTGGTGATCGGCACGCGGTCGGTGTCGCACACGACGATGAAGATCACCCCGAACGGCACCGGTAAGTACGATCTTCACGATGGCAGTGTGCCCCCGCCTCCTGGCCAGACCGGCATCGCGTCCGACCCAGGGCTGTTCGCCTTCGCCCGCAGGGCCGCGAACGGGTGGACACCGGACCCGTGGCCTGGAACCGGCGCGATCAGGCGGCCGCGCGTGCACGAGGGCGTGGTCGCGTCGGCCGATGTCTGGACGCAGTCCCCCGAAGGAATCGCGGCGTTGGTGGAGCGTCATCATTCGTTGTGCGAGGACATGGAGGCGGCGTCGATCGCGACGATCTGCCAGATCCACGGGGTACCGTTCTTGACGATCAAGGACATCTCGAACAATGAGTTGCAGGCGGCGACCGCGTTCGATCAGTCGTTCGAGGAGTTGTTCCGCACCGAGGTCGGGCGTCGTGCGGCGGTATTGACGGGCCGGGTGCTGGACGTGATCGCCGGTGCGTCGTAGGGGCGGTCGATCAGGGAGACGTTGGTGTCAGGCCTGGTCGGTCGTCTCGGCTTCGCCGTAGTCCGGCCTGGAGACGACGATCAATCCGGCATCGGGATCGATCTCGTGCACGTAGCTCTCGTGGAGCGGGATGAGCAGCTCGTTGGCGGGAGACCTGCTGGGGCGGCTACCCGCCGGGGCGATCACCAGGACGTCGTGGGCGCCGGTCTCGATGAGGTCGACCACCTCCCCAAGCGTCTCCCCCGCCGCGGTCTCCGCGCGCAGCCCGATGATCTGATAGTGGAAGAACTCGCCAGCCGCGAGCGGTCGCGCGTCGGACCCGGCGATGCGCACGGGTGTTCCGCGCATCGCCTTTGCGGCCTCCGGTGTCTCGACGCCATCGATGAAGATCAGGGCGCCATCGCCGTGGAACCGGATGCCTTCGAGCGTCACCGCGGTGTCGCTGTCGCCCAGGTAGACCCGTTCGATGTTGAGCAGGTTGTCCCGGTCATCGGTGAGCAGGGTCATGCGCACCTCGCCTTGCACGCCGTGGGAGCCGGTGATGACGCCGACAGTGAGCCGGACGTTCTCGATAGGTGTATTCGGATCTGGTCCGGCGGTGTCGATGAGCCGCTTCGCGCGCTGGGGACGCCGCGAGCGCGGCGACGCCGGCCCACCTTGCCTGGTGGTACCGGCGCGCTTGCCTGGTGATCTTTTCGACGATGCGTCAGGCATCGAGTTCGACATCGGGGTCGACGGCTTCGGCACCTTCGATGTCGAGGCTCACTCGTACATCGTGCCGGGAACCGGCCACCATAAGTGCCGTTCTGAGGGAGCGTGCAATACGACCACCACGACCAATGACCTGGCCGAGATACGCCTCCGGAAGCGCGAGCCGCACCGCGATGTGGTTGCCGCGGCGGCTCGCGCTGACCGTTGCCTGTTCTGGCTCATCGACCAGCTCGCCGGCGAGCCAGGTCACCAGACCCGTCAGCGCGTCGATCGCGTCATCCTCGGATACCGGCGTGCTGGTGGAGGTGTCGCTCACGCTTAGGCCTCCGCGGCGGCCGTTTCCGCCGGCGCTTCGGCCTGGGCGGCCTCCGCCTTGCGGATCAGCGCGGCGACGGTGTCCGACGGTTTCGCGCCGACGCTTATCCAGTGGTTGGCGCGCTCAAGATCGACCTTGATGATTGGAGGATCGGCGATCGGGTTGTAGTGACCGATCGACTCGATGAATCGGCCATCCCGAGGCGACGAATGCTCGGTGGCGACGATTCGGTAGTGCGGGCGCTTCTTCGCGCCCATGCGGCGCAGTCGCAGCTTGATCACGTAGTCATGCTCCGGTATGTGAAGTGGGGCCTGGATTCATGCTGCCCCGGTGCGGCTGATCACCTGATTCAACGTGCCTGGCCAGGAGCCAGGACGGGTTCGGTCCGTGCCTGCGCGAGCGCTGGACAGGCTGCACTGAGGTGCCTGTCCGGAATGCCGCAAGCCACCCCAATCCCCATCGGGGATGCGGTCGCGCGCGGTGGCGCCGGGTGCCGAATTTCGGACACAACGACGCAATCCGCTGTGGCGGACCTGACACTATACCCTATCACACGCGGTGGGGTTTGACGAGGATGTACTGATCAGGAGGGGAGCTGGCTGGCGACGCGATCGGGTCGCTCATCGGGGGAAGCGGGTGCGGGTTCGGGGGACGGTGATGAACATGGGCAGGCGGCGAGAAGGACATCGGTGAGGCCACGAGACAGCCCCATGGAGTGTGCGCGCTGGGCGATCTGCTCGGGGTTGTAACCCTCAACCAGCGCTTCCGCGACGATGCGGCTGGCGCGCCCCTGCGACGACACGGATTCCGATCCTGCAACCATAGGTCCCTCTTTTCTTGTTGCGCACGGCTATACTGGTGGGCCCGCGCCCACCATGTATCAACATCCATCACTTGTCTGTGTGGATTCGCAAGAGGCATTAGGATTGATATGCCTCAGTTCGTGTATACAGCGTAGCAAACCAGCCCGTTTATGGCAATAGCCCTTCGGGGGCCAATGCCCGAGGCAGGAACCGCGCACTGTAGGCTCTGAACGCATCGACCTCCGCCGACGCTTGCGCCGCGGTCCATCGACCAGTTTCCTCCGCGAGTGCGGCGATCGCCGACGCCGCGGCCTGGCCGGCATCGGCGTTGTATCCGGTCATGGTCCTGCGCATCACGATGTCCGACAGTCGCTGGGCGAATTCATGATCCAGGCCGTACATCGCCGCCGCGCCGATCAACCCGGTTTCTTCGTCCACGACGCGCTTCAGGATTGCCGGGCCCGAGTTGGCGTAAGCGACGATGTGCTCGGCGCGGGTTCCGTACACGTGAAGCAGGGTGTCCGCCGATTCAGGTGCCAGCCACGCTGGACCATCGGTCCGAAGCTCGCGGCTGATCCGTTCGAGGTTGCCCGTGGCACCGGGGAGTGGCGTCTTTCGGGTCGGGCAGGCGGGAACCGGCCTCCCCAGCTTGCGGAATATCGCGTCGACCGTTTCCTCGGCCAGATTTCGGAAGGTGGTCAACTTGCCGCCGACGATGGAAAGCAACCCCTCGACCTTCGGTGCATGATCCACGATGAGGTGTCGTCGTGTGATGCCGCTCTCCGTGCCCTCGGGCTGGAATGGGAGCGGGCGCAATCCGGCATAGGCGTACAGCACGTGATCGCGGGTGAGGCCCGCATCCGGGATCACGAGGTTCGCCTCGTCGAGCAGGTATTGAATCTCTTCTTCCGTCGGCACGATGCGGTCGAGGTCACCGTTATAGCGGATGTCCGTGGTGCCGATCAGGTACCGGCCGTTCCACGGGATGATGAAGTACGGTCGACCGTCCTGCTTCGCCTCGACATACAGTGCATCGCTCGGAGCGCCAGGGAACGGGTCGACGACGATGTGGCTCCCCTTAGTGCCACCTACAAGCCGCGGGAGATCGGCGCAATCCAGCGTGCCAAGCACCTGGTCGAGCCACGAGCCGGCGACATTGACCGTCACCTTCGCGTGAGCCTCGCCGTCCTCGCCCGTGACGACATCGCGCCAGCGGACACCGCGAACCACGCCGGCCTCGGCGATCAGGTCGACGACCTCGGCCCCGGTGCGAACGGTTATATCGTGTGCCGTCGCGCTGATGGTGTTCTCGACCGCCAGCCGTTCAGGGAATTCCACCTGGGCATCGTAGTAACGTGCTGCGCCGGTCAATCCGTCCGCACTGAGCCCCGGCTCATGGGCGATGGCCTGATCCCGACCCATCATGTGGTGGCGGGGCACCGACTTGTCCCACGAGAGGACGTCGTAGGCGACCATGCCGGCGCGGATCAGTATGGCGCCGCGCCGATGCCAGGCGTAGATGGGAATGGTGAGCGGCAGCGGTTGGACCAGGTGGGGCGCAATGTGCAGGAGGCGCTCGCGCTCGCGCAGCGACTCGCGGACGAGGCCGACCTCGGCGTGTTCGAGATAGCGCAGGCCACCATGGATGAGACGGCTCGACCAGCTGGTCGTTCCACCGGCAATGTCGGTCTTGTCGAGGAGCAGCACGGAGAGGCCACGCATGGCGGCATCGCGTGCAATGCCGGTGCCATTGATCCCAGCGCCAATGACGATCACATCGAATTGCTGATCGGACACGTCCTCAAGCCTCCTCCACACGTCGTGGCTACTGCCGAGTAGCATACGCCTCCGCGCAGCACGGGAACCAGCGCAGCGGCGCGCACATTTGTCGAGCGACAGTTGCCCGCATGGATGCTTCGATGCTGGAGCGTTGCTGGCGGATGGCGTCCAGCGACGCGATTGACAGGTCCGCATGTCGCCTGCTAGCATCGCGCCAATGATCTTCGTGCCGAGATGACCTTGACCGACGACCGAATTCGGTGTGCGGTCTGCGGTGGTGAAACGTTTCACCACATGCTGGTTGGTCGAATGGAGCGGTGATGCCGGCTCGTTCTCGCCCCACCATCCTCGATGTCGCCCGGTCTGCCGGAGTCTCCCCGACGACGGTGTCCTACGTGCTGTCCGGCCCGAAGGAGCGCGCATCGCGTATCTCCGACGACACCGCCAAGCGGGTACGCGCCGCCGTGGCCGAGCTTGGCTATGTCGCCAATCAATCCGCGCGCTCGTTGCGGTTGCGCCGCTCGAACCGGATCCTCTTCCTCGGCAACCGGTTCACGAGCCTCTTCTCCCAGTCGATGGCAACCTCCATCGAATCCCGAATCAACCAGCACGGACTGTCGCTGGATGTACTCATCGGCGCCGGCTCCGACCAGGTTCGCCGGGCGATCCAGGCGCTGAACCAGCACGCCGCCGATGGCCTCATCGTGGAGACCGCGGGTGGCGATCTCGACGACCTCCGGGAAGCGGCCGCGGCTGGGCACGCCATCGTTGCGGTCGGGCCCATTGAGGCGGAACCGCTGTTCGATGTGGTGTCAAACGACGATGTGCCGGCGATCAGGGCGGCGATGTCGCACGTCGTGCACCGGGGTGTTCGTCACGTCGTGTTGCTGGCCGCTCAACCTGGTCTCGACGATCACCGCGTGCTCGTGGCGCGCGACCACCTGGTCTCCCTCGGCCTGCCCGACGATCACCTCACGACATTGCATTGCCCGCACGATCGCATTGCCGCCTGTGATGCGGCGAAACGATTCCTGCCGGCGGCGCCATCGCCGGTCGGGGTCTACGCCGGCTCGGATGTGTCCGCTTTCGGCGTGTTGTGGGCCTGTTACGCGCGCGGACTGCGGGTGCCTGACGACGTCGCGATTGTCGGGCACGGCAACTCGCCGGAGACCGGCATCTCGGTCCCGACGCTGACCAGTCTCGGTCCGATCAGCCACGATTTCGGCAAGGCAGCCGACCTGATGGTGTCACGCCTGGCGCAGCGAGACCTGCCTGGGCGTTGCATTGTCGAGCCCTACCGCCTGTTTGTTCGGGATTCAGCGTGAACAATCCAACAGCATCGATTCGTGCGAAGTGGAAAGGAGCGCCAGCCAGAGCCGACGTCAACGACCCAACGTACAGTCACGATTCAGGAGCATGACCATGACCAGGCACCTCAATCGGCGTTCGTTCGTACGAAATTCGACCGCGGGAGCAGCGGCATACCTGGCTATGTGGCAGGGGCGTGGATTCGGGCTGGCCGCGCAGGAGGGTACGCCGGCGGCCGCGCCGGGCGAGATCGTCATCCCGGACAGCGGTGTCGACCTGCCGACTGATGACATTACGTTTCGCTGGATCGACAGCGGCGACCTGAAGGCCCTGTTTTACAACGCATTCCACGCGGCCTACACCGATGCGCATCCCAACATCACCATCCAGTACGATCCCCTGCCCTGGACCGAGATCAACCAGATCGTCCCGCTCGGCGTCCAGAGTGGCGACGCCCACGACATCTTCGCAATGCCGCAGGATGTGCCCTCTTCCCAGGCGGTGGCCGAGGGGTGGGTCGCCCCGCTCGACGACATCATCCCGGACTTCGACGCGTGGAAGGAGAGATTCCCGCTTGGCTCGTTCATGGATGGCGTCCACGTCTTCGACGGGAAGACGTACACCTTCCCGCAGACATCGAGCAAGCGCTACTGGTCGATGACCTTCTACAACACCGCGTACCTGGAGGAGGCTGGATACGACCCCTCCAGCGAGCGTCTCACCTGGGATCAGTTCCGCGAGGCGGCGCGGAAGATCACCGAGAACGGACAGGGTCAGTACTACGGGCTGATCTTCGGCGGGCAGTCGTCCGGCCGGTTTGCCACGTACGTCAGGAACCTGGGACGCATGGCCGGAGCTCCCGCGGGTGGTGGCGCCGGATTCGAGGACATCGACTGGCGGACCGGCGAGTTCCAGTACACCAGCGAACAGTACCTGGCTGCGATCGACCTGCTGGTGGCCATCAACCAGGATGGAAGCGTCTTCCCGGGATCGATGTCCCTCAGCGAGGCCGAGGCTCGCGCGCAGTTCCCGCAAGGGGTTGCCGGCATGATTCTCGAAGGCCCGTGGAACATCCCGCAGTGGCAGACGGACCATCCGGACTTCTCGTTCGGGCTTGTCAGCCAGCCGGTGCCCAACAGTGGCGAGTCCACCCCGATGACCTACGAGGAAACCGGGTCCAACCAGCTGTGGGTGTACGCCGACAGCCCGTACAAGAATGTTGCCGGCGACATGTTCTCCTACATTGGCAGCGTCGAGGGCCAGGTGGCGATCATGGCGGCAACGGGCGGCAACCTGCGCGCGCTCATTCCCGAAGCGGTCGAGATCGCGCAGGAGTCGGTCGAGCTCGATCCGTACGCCAGCACGGCGCTCGCGCTCTACGACGAGCAGATGCGGCTCGGCCCGATGGTCACCATCCGCAACCCGGACGTTGCCCAGGTCGCGCTGGAGCGGCGACCGTTGACCCCCGATCTCGGCGAGCTGGTGCAGGGCATCCTGACCGGGCAGGTCTCCGATGCCGCCGCAGCGATGGAGGACCTGCAGAGCCGCGCAAATGAAGAGCTGGATCGCGCCATCGCGGCAGCGCAGGAGAACGGCGCCGAGGTGTCGCGGGATGACTTCGTCTTCGCCGAATGGGATCCGACCGTGGAGTACACCTCCGAGATGTACGAGGGCTAATGTCCTGATCGGCGGTGGGGTCGGCCCGACAAGCTGGCCCCACCGTGACCCCACCCCAGGGAGGCGTCATGGCATTGAGAACCGTCCAGCGGACGGATGAACTGGCCGGAAGCGGGCGGGCGCGGGCGGGCACGTCGTTCGGGAAGCGCGTCTGGGCATCGCGGTGGTGCTACCTCTTCATGCTGCCCAACCTGGTGCTGGCCGGGATGTTCACCTTCTACCCCACCGTGATGTCGTGGTATTTCGCGTTCCTCGACTGGTCGGGCTTTACCTCCGACAAGGAGTGGATCGGTCTCGAGAACTTCCGCGAGATCGTCAACGACGGGTTCTTCTGGGATGCCTACCTCCGCTCGTTCCTGTTCATGGCCGTCGCCGTGCCGATCCAGGTCGTCCTGGCGCTGGTGATCGCGCTGGTCCTCAACGACAGCTCCTATCGGCTGGGACCGTTCTTCCGGACGGTGTTCTTCCTCCCGGTCGTCACCAGCGCCGCCATCATTGGCATTGTGATGACACGAGTCTTCAGCCCGTTCAACGGGCCGATCAACCGAATCCTGATCGACGGCGGTCTGGCCGATCGTCCGATCGATTTCCTTGGCGATCCGGACACAGCGCTCTGGACCGTCGCC
>JAUIGA010000135.1 GCA_030430125.1 Chloroflexia bacterium
TACAGCACCTTCGTGCAGGGGTTCATGCCGACGCTGGCACGACCGGAGGTCGACCTGCTGGAGGGGTTGACCACGGCGATCATCGTCGACCAGGAGCGGATGGGCGCCAACCCGCGATCCACCGTCGGCACCGCGACCGACGCCAATGCCATGCTGCGCATTCTCTTCAGCCGGCTTGGCGATCCGCACATTGGCCCGTCCAACGCCTACTCCTTCAATGTCCCCTCGGTGAGCGCCAGCGGTGGGATCACGGTCGAGCGCGGCGGCAAGACCAGGACCGAGAAGGCGACCTTCAACCGCCTCGGCGGCATGTGTCCGCGCTGCGAGGGGATGGGTACGGTCAACGATTTCGACCTGACCGCCCTGTACGACGCTGACAAGTCGCTCAACGACGGCGCGCTCACCATTCCCGGCTACAGCATGGATGGCTGGTACGGTCGCATCTATCGCGGGAGCGGGTTCTTCGACCCGGACAAGCCGATCGGCGATTTCAACAAGAACGAGCTGCACGATCTGCTGTACAAGGAGCCGACCAAGATCAAGGTCGATGGGATCAACCTGACCTACGAGGGGCTGATCCCGAAGATCCAGAAGTCGATGCTCGCCAAGGATCGCGAGGCGATGCAGCCGCACATCCGCGCGTTCGTCGATCGGGCGATCACGTTTGCAACCTGCCCTGACTGCGATGGCACCCGGCTCAGCCCGGAGGCCCGGTCGTCGAAAATCGATGGCATCAACATCGCCGATGCCTGCGCGATGCAGATCGTCGACCTCGCCGAGTGGATTCGCGGTCTCGACGAGCCGGCGGTGGCGCCGTTGCTCGCCACCCTGCGCGACACGCTCGACTCGTTCGTGGAGATCGGGTTGGGCTATCTCTCGCTCGACCGCTCATCGGGCACCCTGTCCGGCGGCGAGGCCCAGCGTACCAAGATGATCCGCCACCTCGGGTCGTCGCTGACCGACGTGACCTACGTGTTCGACGAACCGACGATCGGCATGCATCCGCACGACATCCAGCGCATGAATCGGTTGCTGTATCGCCTGCGCGACAAGGGCAACACGGTGCTGGTGGTCGAGCACAAACCCGAGGTCATCGCGATCGCCGACCACGTTGTGGATCTCGGTCCGGGCGCCGGGTTGGCAGGCGGCGAGGTGTGTTTCGAGGGTGATGTCGATGGGCTGCGCGCCTCCGGCACGCTCACCGGCCAATACCTCGACCATCGGGTGGAACTGGCCGGGCGGGGGCGAACACCAACCGGGTCGATCTCCATCGCCAATGCGACGCTGCACAACCTCCAGGATGTCAGCGTCGATATTCCGCTCGGCGTATTGACGGTGGTGACCGGAGTCGCAGGCTCCGGCAAGAGCTCGCTCATCCACGGGTACCTCTCGGGTCGAGACGGCATCGTTGTCGCCGATCAGACGCCGATTCGCGGATCCCGGCGCAGCAACCCCGCCACCTACACCGGTCTGCTCGAACCCATTCGAAAGGCGTTTGCGAAGGCCAATGGGGTGAAGCCGGCGCTGTTCAGCGCCAACTCCGAGGGCGCCTGCCCCACCTGCAACGGTGCCGGCGTGATTTACACGGATCTGGCCATGATGGCCGGTGTCGCCACTACCTGCGAGGATTGCCAGGGCAAGCGATATCAGGCGTCCGTTCTGGAGTACCACTTTGGTGGCCGCGACATTAGCGAAGTGCTCGCGATGCCGGTGACCGAGGCAGAGGAATTCTTCGGCGCTGGTGAGGCGCGGATTCCGGCGGCCCACAAGATCCTGCGGCGACTCCTGGATGTCGGGTTGGGCTACATCTCGGTGGGGCAACCGCTGACCACACTGTCCGGCGGCGAGCGGCAGCGACTCAAGCTCGCTGTCAACATGGCGCAGAACGGGTCGATCTACGTGCTGGACGAGCCGACGACCGGACTGCACCTCGCGGACGTGGACCGGCTGCTCGCGTTGCTGGACCGTTTGGTCGACGATGGGCACACGGTGATCGTGATCGAGCACCATCAGGCGGTGATGGCGCACGCCGATTGGATCATTGACCTGGGGCCGGGCGCTGGCCACGACGGCGGCCGGATCGTCTTCGAGGGTAAACCTGCCGACCTCGTCGCCAACGGCGAAACGTTGACCGCCCAGCACCTCCAGGAGTATCTGGCGGTACCTGTCGCCTGAGTCTCGCCGCAGTGCTGCTCGTGCGGCGGACCCGAGTTCGCTGGGTCCAACGCGGGCTGAAGGTGTGGATGGCCCAGCATGGCCTCCCATTCAGGACAGATTGCCGTTGCTGATGATATCTCGGGGTGCATGGTCCGGAAGGTGGGTGCCACGTCAACGTCGGGACGATTGCGACGGGGAGGGAGGCATTCAGGTCGGCGGCGATGATGATGTCGCGAATTGGGGCCGGGTCGGTACCGGTGCCTCAGTCGGAGCGGGGGCGCCATGGCTCGTGCTCGTGCGAGAGCCAGACCAGCTCGGGGGCGAGCGCAAGGACCCGCAACCGGCCCTCGGTGGGCGGCTCGTCGAACTCGCCGGGCCACACCGCTACGTCGCCGCCGACGATCACCGGCCGGCCGCCATTTTCGACGACAACCATCTGCATGCCGTCGGAGTGGCCTGGCGCCGGGACGAGTCGGAGCCCGGGCAGCAGATCGAGCTCGCCGTCGACCGGCACGTACCGCACGCCGGGCGCGTCGACCCACTCTCGGAGGGTGTACCCGTCCTTGTTGCGCGCGTCGTCAAGCTCCCGCCGCTGGACGTAGATCGGCTTGCCGGCGAAAAGATGGTTGCCGCCGCAGTGGTCCGCATGCAGGTGCGTGTTGACGACGATGTCGATGCCGGCGAGATCGAAGTCCTGCTCGCTCAATGGATAGAGGCGGGGATGGAGCTCGGCCGCAAACGGGTGCAGCTCCGTCATGCCGGTGTCGACCAGAACGCGCGCATTGGGAAGGTTGATGACGTGCACGTAGAGCGGCATCGGCTCGCCCTCGACGAACAGGTCGGCAACGAGGATTGGTGTGATCGTGATGGGGGCGGGGACGTTCATTGAGTTGCGACCTCCCCGGTGGCGGTTGATGTGCGAGTCATGATGCCCTCATTTCCAGGCAACTTGCTGACGAGCGGCCGGTCGCACTACCTCGCACGCCAGCGGAGCGGCTCGTGCCGTCGTTGGCTGGTAGAGCGGCAGGCCGTCGGCAATTCCGTTCTGGGTGCCCAGGCGGATTATCGGTCAGACGTCGGAATCGGACATGGTCTCCCGGACATCGTGAGCGCACTGGCTTGCTGGGCCTCCCGCACCACCGCGCGAGCGCAATCGACCTGGATTCCGATCAGCATGCCGCACTCATGAGGGCGTGTGCTTATCCATTCTTGCTGCAGCCCCGGAAAGATCGATCTGGTCCGCGAACCTGTGGCAATGCTCACCGATCACCATGAAGTACCACCACGAGCGTCGACGCAAGGACTACCTTTCATGGCGGACAGAGCTGGAGCTGCAGTTGACCGGAGAGTGCTGATGTCGACGGGCAATGCGGGGCATCTCTGCACGGAGTGAGTGCTGCCAGATTCCGGCGGGAGCGGTCATGATCGCCTGGTGTTCGGCACTACCGTGATTTCGGGTCGAGCACGTCGCGCAGGCCGTCGCCGACGAGGTTGAAGGCGAAGACGGTGAACAGCAGCGCCAGGCCCGGGGCGAGGCTGAGCAGCGGCAGGTCGGTCAGGTAGCGCGTGCCGTCGCGGATCATCTGCCCCCACGTCGGGGTTGGAGGCGGCACGCCGAGTCCGATGAAGCTCAGGCTCGCCTCCAGCCGGATCGCCTGCGCCGTCCACAGGCTGGCCAGCACCAGCAGGTCGCCGGCGACGTTCGGCAGGATGTGCCGGCTCAGGATGATGCGGGTCCGCTGGCCGAGTGCCCGCGCCGCCTCGACGAACTCTTTCTCCTTCACCGAGAGGGCAGAGCCATAGGCGATACGGGCGAACCGTGGCGCCATCGTCAGGCCGATCGCGATGATCAGCTTGGTGGTACCCGCGCCGAGGACAGCCATCACCAGCAGGCCGGTGATGAGGTCCGGGAACGACAGCATGATATCCACAAGACGCATGATGGTGGTGCCGACACGGCCGCCGAAGTAGCCGGCCACGATCCCCATGATCGTCCCGAGTATCCCGCCGAACGCTACCGAGGTGATACCGATCAGCAGTGCGACGCGGGTGCCGTAAATGATACGGCTGAGTACATCGCGCCCGAAGTCGTCGCGTCCCAGCGGGTAATCTGGAGATGGCTCTTCAAGCCGGTTGATCGTGCTTTGCTCGATCGGGTCGTGTGGCGCGATCAGCGGCGCGGTGATCGCGATGAGCACGACGATGATGATCATCCCGGCACCGATCATCGCCGCCTTGTTGCGCCGGAACGTCCGCCACGCGCGCTGGCGCTGGGAGATGAGCTCGATCTGGGGCGCGTCGCCTTGCTGGTTGGCGGTCGTTGCGGTGGTTGCCTGCGCCATTAGTCGTACCTCACACGCGGGTCGACGACGGTGTAGATGATGTCGACCACGATATTGATGACAATGATGAGGAAGGCATAGAGCACCATGATTGCCTGCAGCAGGGTGTAGTCACGCTGCTTGCTGGCGCCAACCATGAGCTTGCCGAGTCCGGGTCGCGCGAAGACCTCCTCGGTCAGCACCGAGCTGCCGATCAGTCCGATGATGAAGATGCCGATCAGGGAGACGATCGGGACCAGTCCAGCACGAAAGGCATGCTTCATAAGGACAATGCGTTCGGTCAACCCCTTGGCGCGGGCGGTGCGGACATAGTCGTCGGACAGCACATTGAGCATGACCGACCGCGTCATGCGCGCCACGTACGCCATCTCGATGAGCCCGAGCGACACCGCGGGCAGGACGAGCCGCTTGAGGTTGTCGCCGATGTCATCAAAATCGCCGCCACCGATGGCCGGGAACCATCCAAGCCGGGCCGAAAAGAAGTACATCAGCAGCAGGCCGAGGTAGAAGGCGGGCAGCGAGAGCCCCGCAAGCGAGAAGATGCGGCCGGCATAGTCGATCGGGGTGTTCTGCTTGACTGCGGTGATGATGCCGATGGGAATGCCGAGCGCGAGCGCGATGAGCAGCGCCGCGAAGGTCAGCTCCAACGTGTACGGCAACACGAACTCGATCTGTTCCCACGCGGGTTGCCGCGTGATGAGGGTGGTGCCGAGGTCGCCTCGCAGCAGGTCCCCCATGTAGGTGACATATTGTTCCCACAGCGGCGCGTTTAGGCCCAGCTCTTCACGAAGCTGATCCACGGCCTCTTCCGTGGCGTTGTCGCCGAGTGCGGCGCGAGCGGGATCACCGGGAATGACCCGTACCAGCAGAAAGATGATGGTGGCGACGACGAACAGTGTGGGGATGGCCAGCAGCAGGCGTCGCAAAATGTGTCGCAACATGCGGATACCCCGTTTAGCAGGTGAGCTCGCAGTGGGTCAATGTCAGTGAACAGACAATAGCACGTTTCAGGAGCTGACCTCATGTGCCGGAGGTGGGCGATCACACCGGGTGACGTGGCCAAATCCGTCAAGTGCGGGAGGGGCATGGAAAGGAACTTCACAAACGGGCCGGGCATGCCCGGCCCGTTTGTGAAGTTCGTGGACGCCGGGTCGCCGCCAGCCAGACGGCAACCCGGGGGTGTCTCGATTACGAGCTGATCGTGGTAGTTTCGTCGATGCCCGGGTAGAGATTGACAACGGCGTTGAGCTCGTGGCCGAAATCGACACTCTCCGAGCGCGCATACACCTGGTTGATCAGGAACAGGCCGTATCCGGCGTAGTTCTCCTGGATGGCGATGTTCGCGTCTCTCCAGAGTTGGGCCTGCTCATCGGCATCCGTGGTCGCCAGCGCCTGGTCGACGAGATCGGTGACGTCGAACTTCGAGAAGTTCGTCGGGCCACCGCCTGTGGTGAAGAATTGCGACAGGTAGATGTTCGCGTTCGGTCGGAAGGCGATATAGAAGGTGAGCGCGTTTTCGTCCTGGCGAATGAGCTCGTGCATCGCCTGGTGCTGGACGACCTCGAGGTTGACCGTGATGCCGATCTGGCGTAGCTCTTCGGCGAGGACCTCGTAGTTGCGCCGGTAGCCATCCTGCTCGGAGGTGACGAGGTCGATCTCGAAACCGTCGGCGTACCCGGCATCGGACAGGAGCTGGGTGGCACCCTCGATATCCTGCTCAACGTTGACACCGGCCTCGGTGGCTTCTTCCTCTGTCAGACCGCCGGCCATCAGTTGCGCCGGTACCACCGAGTAGACAGCCTCGCCAACCGGGGCACCGGAGAGGGCGATGTGTCCCTCGCGGCTGATCGCCTTGACCACCGCCTCCCGCACCGCTGGGTCGTCGAATGGCTCCATCTCGGTGTTGATGTTGAGGAAGACGACCTCGCCGACCCCGAATACGTCGGCGGTGTAGCCATCCTGCTCGTTCATGCGGTCGACCCACTGGGCCTCCGGCAGGCCCGCGATGACATCGAGGTCACCAGACTGCAGCCCGAGCTCGCGCGAAGTGGCATCCGGCACGAATCGGACGTCGACGCCACCGAGCAGCGGTGCGCCGCGATAGAAGTCGGCATTGGCCGTGAGCACCACGCTGTTCTGCGGGGTGTAGCTCTCGAACGCGAACGGGCCGGTGCCAACCGGGTTGGTGACGAAACCGTCGGCGCCGAGCGCCTCGAACGGCTGCTGCGGAATGATGAACCCGCCCGAGTAGTTGGCAATGTTCGGCAGGAACAGTGTCTCCGAGAGTGGGGATTCGAGCGTGATCGCAACGGTGGTGTCGTCGACTGCCTCGAACGACCAGCCTTCGTAGTTCGCCGAGTAGCTGGAGCTGTCCGGGTTGGCCGCCTTCTGCAGCGAGAAGACGACATCGGCGGAGGTCAGCGCGTAGGCGTCCGTGCCGGCCGCCTCGCTGGCATGGACCATGACGTCGTCTCGCAGGATGACCGTCCAGGTCTGGGTGCCGTCGTCGTTGTCGACCGGCGTCGGCATCTCGGCCGCGATATCCGGTTCGAAGTCTGTCGACGTGCCGGGCACGTAGCGCACCAGGCCGTTGAAGATCATGTCGACGATGGTGCGATCCTGCGTGCCGGTGGCGATGTGCGGATCGAGCGAGAGGATGTCCGCTTCGGACGAGCCGAATCGGAGTACGGCCGCATCCTGGGCGCCAACGCTGGCGCCGAACGCGAGCGGAAGCGCCGAGGCAGAAACACCGAGCACCGCCGCGCGCTGGACAAGTTGCCGGCGAGACATGCCGGTTTCGGCGGCTTCACGGACCAACTGGTCGATGTTCTGACGTTCGTTTGTGTGATTCACCTGGGTGCCTCCTTGGTCGCGGCTCCGGCCGTTCAGGGGTGTGGGCCAGTGGGTCCGCATCGTGCACGTGGGTCAAACAGCATCAAGCGACGGCAACTTGGGGTGGCTCGATTCTCGACGTGTCCTGAATCTGAAGTACTGAATGAGACACTTCGATTCGTAGTTGTGGACCCGATCGCGATGAGCACACCGTTTCGTGAAAGCGCCGTCTGGAGTTGATGTGTCGCGGCAAATGTCCCACTTTGGGGTGGTATTGTCAAGGTTGGCGCCGGTTCACGCGATCGAAGATCGCCAACATGCAACCAGGCGCCGCGCCGTGACCCTCGACCCCGCTTGCCGGCGGGATTGTGACCAGGAGCACGCACGTGACGATCCGCATCCTGACTGGCATCCTGGCGATCGCGACGCTGGTTGCGGCCGTTGTCGCATCCACTGCGGCGCAGACACCGGTCCCGGTCCCCGACGTTGCCCAGCGCTACACGCTCGACGCCACCTTCGACCCGGATACCGGCACCATCGCCGGCCAGATGGTCGTCGATTGGACCAACACAACCGGCGAGCCGCAGGGGGCGTTGCCGTTTCGCCTCTATCCCAATGCCGATCACTACGGCGAGGGCGGTATCTCGCTGGACGGCGTTACCGTGGATGGCCTGCCGGCGGGTGCCGAGGGAACCGGCGATCCGACGGTGATGCGGGTGCCGCTTGGCCGCGACGTGGTTCCTGGCGAGCACCGCGAGCTGACCCTCGCGTTCACGACCACCATTCCGATTGACTCTCCGGGCAGCTTCGGGATGTTCCGAGGAAACAGTGCCGACGGGAGCTGGTCGCTGGTGAACTGGTATCCCATCGTCGCCGGTTGGGAGCCGGGGGAAGGGTGGAACCTGGTCCCAGCCGTACACGGCGTCGACCCGACCTTCGTGACCGCCAGCGCATGGGATGTCACGATCACCCACCCGGCGAGGTACACCCTGGTCGCCACCGGCCAGGAGCGCACCGAGGTCGATGGCGACCGCGCCGTGACGTCGATTCGCCTCGATCCGGGCAGGGAGCTGGCCGTGGTTGCGCTCCCCGCCGGCGACATCGTCGAGACCACGACGCGGGTCGACGGCGTGACAGTGGCGATCACGTTGCCGCGCGTCCACGACGTTCCCGGCAT
>JAUIGA010000136.1 GCA_030430125.1 Chloroflexia bacterium
GCTGCCGATCCGGTGCCGTTCCACCCCGGGCTCGCGGAGCAGCGGCTCGCCGAGGCGGAGCCCAGGGTGGGCAAGCGGATCGAGCTCGTCGCTGCCGCCATCGAGCAGATACCGTTCTCCGACGGCGCGTTCGACCTCGTCTGGGCGCGTGATATGCTCAACCACGTCGCGCTCCGCCGGGGTCTGCAGGAGGTGTTCCGCGTGCTCCGGCCGGGTGGGGCGATGCTCGTGTTCCAGACCTTCGCCACGCCGATCCTGGAACCTGGTGAAGCCCGCCGGCTCTACGAAATCCACTCCATCGTGCCGGAGAACATGGACCCTGAGTATCTGGAGGAGATCGCCCAGGCGGTCGGCTTCGTGATCGAGACGGTCGATGTCGTCGGCAGCGAGTGGCGCGAGTTCCGCGTTGAATCGGGGATGGACGATATCGGCCAGGACCTGATGACGCTGGCGCGCATGCACCGCGCCGAGGCGGAGCTGGTGCGGCGTTTCGGTCGCAGCCGCTACGAGGCGACCATTGCCGATATCCTCTGGGGGATCTACCTGTTGCTTGGCAAACTCAGCTCATCCATCTATATCCTGCGCAAGCCTGCCGACGACGGAGGCGGGCATGGCTGACCGGATCATCGCGTCGAGCGCGCCGGAATGGCGCGACGCCGCCCGCGAGATGCTCGCCGCCTCGCTACCCGATGCCACGATCGAGCCGGAAGGCGACGACCTCCTCGCGATCGCGGCGGAGGGACTTTCCATCGCCGATGTCGCGGAGATCGTGCGCGGCGATCGCATCCCCTTCGTGCGACACCTCTTCCGCGAGGTGGGGCAGGTGACCCTGTTCGGCCGCCAGCCGGTGGGCGGCGCGGTCGATGCCATCGTCGACACGCTGCTCGCATTGCCCGTGCCGCTCCCCCCGATGGCCTCGCTGCAGGTGTGGGCCAGCGGGACCGTGGAAACGATCTTCCGCCCGGATGAGCTGCGGCGCGAGCTGGAGACGTCGCTGTCGGAGACCGGCTTCCGGATCGAGCGCGCCGGCATGCCCCAGGTGCTGTCGGCCTGCATCGTGGGCGATCACGTCCTGCTTGGGCTCAACGGCGTCGCAAGTGCCCTCAGCGATTGGCCAGGCGGACGCGTGCGGCTCGCAAAACCGTCGGGACAGGTCTCCCGATCCGAGTTCAAGCTGGAGGAGATCTTCCGGACCACGGATCTGCCCCTGCCACATGGCGGAATCGCGCTCGACCTCGGCGCCAGCCCCGGTGGCTGGACGCGCATCCTGCGCGGTCACGGGTTCGAGGTCGTCGCCGTTGACCCCGCCGATCTCGATTCACGCCTGCGGCGAGACGCGGGCATCCGTCACGTTCGGTCAACGGCGGCGCCGTATCTCGCCGAGTCTCGCAGGGCATTCGACCTCATCGTCAACGACATGCGAATGGATCCGGCGATGTCGGTCGGGCTGATGGTGGAGGCATCCCGGCACCTGAAACCCGGCGGGGTGATGATCGTGACCCTCAAGCTCTCGCGACACGGCGCGGTGGCTGCGGTTCGGGCCGCCCTGGCGCGTCTCGACACGGTCGTGGAGGTTGAGCTGGCGCGCCAGCTCCATCACAACCGCGACGAAGTGACGGTCGTCGGGCGAAAGCCGGCATGACGGGGGTCGATGCGGAGACAGTCGGCGCGGTTGTGCGGGAGGCGGTACTGACCGTGATCGCGCCGCGTTTCCGTGCACTGGCCGCGCACGAGGTTGAAGAGAAGTCGCCCGGCGAGGTCGTCACCATCGCCGATCGCGAGGCGGAGGCGATGATCGCCGACCGGTTGCGCGCGCTGCTGCCTGGCGTGCCGGTGGTCGGGGAGGAGGCGGTGTCGGCATCTCCGGCACTGCTGGATGCGGTGCTGTCCGAGCCAGCGGTCTGGCTGGTTGACCCGCTCGACGGCACGGCCAACTTCGCGCGCGGCGACTCCCGCTGGGCGGTGATGGTGGCGCTGGTGCGAGATGGCGAGACCGTGGCGTCGTGGATCTACCGGCATGCCGACGATCGGTTGTATGTGGCGGAACGCGGCGCCGGCGCCTGGCGCGACGGGCAGCGCTTGACCTGCGGCAGGGATCCCGATGGTGTGGCCGAGATGCGCGGCGCGGTGTTGGAGCGGTTTCTGTCGGCCGACGAGCGAGAGCGCATGGTGCCGCGGTTTGGCCGCTTCGCGCGCGTCACCGGGGGGATGTACTGCGCGGGCTACGAGTATCCCGCGATCATCGAGGGCGAACAGGAGTTTGCGCTCTTCCAGCGGATCTTGCCGTGGGACCACGCGCCCGGGGTGCTACTGCTGACCGAGGCGGGCGGGGTGGCCCGGCATCCGGACGGCGCTCCGTACCGACCCAGGAAGACACGACGCGGGTTGCTGATTGCCGCATCGCCACGGGTCTGGGAGACGGTGCGTGACGTGCTCTACGGCGAACTGTAAAGAAGGAACGTACATGTTCCTGGCGGGCGCAAGCGGATGGCGCTGCCTGTCACTGCCTGCGTCAGTGGCCTGGATCGCCGATGGCATGATCGAGCACGCCAGTCGATCCCTGCGTCCTGTACCATGATTGTGACCATCTTCAACAGGAAGGCGGCGATGAAATGGCAAGGCACATAAAACCCGTAAAGGTCACGCCAGAGAGCGAGCTTCTTTCCCTTCTGGATGAGGCCGACTCGAACTCGCCAGTACTGCTTGAGCGTCACGGCGTCGTCTATCAGCTCAGCAAGTTCGACGAGCGTGAGGAGATCGCCTACGAACCCGACCCCGAGGCAGTGCATCGGATGCTGGATGAAGTAGCAGGCAGTTGGGCGGATGTGGATGTGGACAAGATGATCGAAGACATTTATAGATGGCGGCGAGAAGGCTCCCGCGAACCTGTTGACACCTGATGTACCTTCTCGACACTGATTGGATCATCCAGATCCGGCACTTTCAGCGAATTCCGGACATTAAACTGTACCGTCCCGGATGAGCGTTCGCGACTGTGAATTCGCCGTGTCCGTGATCGGCATTCGTTGCCGGCTGCACCCACAGGCAGGTCCGGGCTGAATCCGGCCCGGACCTGCCTGTGGATCGTCGATCCAGCGTTCTGTTTGCCTACCCACCGACCTCGATCGAGTTCTGGATCTGGCGGCGGGCAGCTCGCTCGGCGCCGAACTGATCCTCCGGTACATCGTGCACGACAACCAGCACCGACTCGCCCTCGACGATCCACCGGCACTCCACGAAGTGCGCCCAGCTATCCCCGTCCGGTCCGGTGAAGGTGAAGTTCGCGAAGGCGCTGAACTCGTCCTCGCCCGAGAACGGGGAACCGCCGGCCGTGAGCGCCAGCTCCATGTCGGGGTACGCCGGCTCGCCCTGATGCTCGGTGCCCATGGCGGTCACGCAGTCGGACATGCTCGCGACCGGCATAGCCCGGGCCTCGATGGTGACGGTGCTGGTGCCGTTGGTCAGCACCGTTCGTTCTACCTCGCCGCCCAGCGTCGCCTCGCTCGCCTGCCAGCCGGCCGGGATGGTGAAGCTGTAGGCGTACCGCTGCCCGGTGACCGTATCGCCCGCGGTGAGGTCGACCGGCGAGCCTTCGGCCGTCGGCGACGGCGCCTCGGTGGTTGCGGTCGCCGTGGCGGTCGAGGTTTCCGTGGTGGTTGCCGCCGCTGACTGGAGCGTCTGCGCGTCAAGACCTGCCAGGAAGACCGGCTGGCCGTTGAGCAGGATTTCCTGCTGGGCTTGCGCGAGCGTCGTGGCGAAGTCGGCCTCGTTCGCGGTCAGGGTGGATACCACAAACGCACCGGCGGCGTTCTGGCTCGTGGTGATGACCATGTTCAGCGGGAGCCCCTGCACGTCGAAGCGGTAGAGCTTCCAGGCGGTGCCATCGGCAAGCGTGCCACCGTTGATCTCCGACTGCCCGCTGGCGCCGGCACTGCTGAAGAATGCCTCCGCGAACACCTCCAGCGCCTGCGCCGGCGACGTGACCGATGGGTCGGCGAACTCGCCGTAGCTTGCGATGACGACCGAGCCGGTCGCCGGGTCGATCTGCGTCAGGCTGGCCTGCCCGGCGGGCGAGCTCTCCGCGTCGAGTTCCCAGGCCCCGGTCCAGCTAACCTCTGTCTGACCGACGGTCACCGCCTGGCCACTGGTGGTGATTGGTGTCTGGGCCGGAACCGTTGACGTTTCCGTCGCGGTCGCGGTCGGCGGGGGTGTGCTGACGGCGTCGGGCAGCTCGAGCGTGCCGGTCACGGCAAGCACGTTGCCGATGTGCTCGTTGTAGACATCGCGCTCGGCGAAGGCGTAGAAGGTCACAACCGACTCCCCATCGCCGAGACTGACGCACTCGATGTAGTCGACATAGTTGGCCGGCGGGGCCAGCGGGTCGTCGGGATCGGTATAGACATTGGTGAACACGCCCCAGGCGGAATTCTCCGTGGTGCCGGTCAGCTCGGCGCCGTTGGCGTCCACGGCCACCTGCCAGTCGCTGATGCCCAGCGAGGGGTCGTTGTAGTAGGTCTGTTCGCCCACCAGGCAGGTTGCCGCATCGCCACCGTACGCCTGCGTCCCGGTGATCCAGATCGGTCCGGTATCGGCCTGCAGGTTGAGGGAGTCGTAGCCAGGCTCGCTGTATTCGGCATCCTCGGGCAGGGTCCACACGGCGGGATCCCAGGAGACTGAGAACCCAAAGCTCGGGCTGGTGTAGGTATTGCCCTCCACGCCGGCGCCCAGTACCTCGACGGTCGATGGTGGCGCCTGCGCGGCCGCCGGTGCCGGGGCGGCTGCCTCGGCATCCGATGTCTCCGTGGAGGTTTCGACCGCGCCGAAGAGCGGCGCATTGTTGAGCTGGATATTCGTCTCGGCGCTGGCCAGGGCCGCATCGAAGGCCGAGGCGTTGGCGCGAAGGACGACCAGGGCGATGGCGCCGGCACCCGGCAGGCTGACGACGTCGATCCGCATCATGTCCTGGGCTATCTGCATCGTGGCCGTCGGGACAGGACCGGTGGTGTCCTGGCCGATCAGCACGCCGCCACTTGCCTCCTGGATGGCGATCGTGTCCGCAAGAAAGGTGATCGTGTCGTAGTCGTCCGCCCGGCCGGAAATGCGTACCGTGCCGCTGTCGGAGCGGATGGTGATCGTGTCGAACCCGCCCGGGTTGGTGATGACGTCACGGTCCTGCACCGTCCACGGGGAAGCCCAGGTGACCGGGTAGCCGAACTGCGGGCTCTGGTACGAGGTGTCGTCGATCAGGCCACGGTCGTTCTGCGCAGCGCTGGCGGCGGGGGCGAGCAGTGCCAGCAGCAGCGCCAGCACGATGGGTACGGCAAGCGCCGGGCGGATCGTGGCGATGGACCAGTGACACATTGGGCGGGCTCCTCTCCTGTACGGCAGACCACGGCAGCGCCACGGTCCGGAGCTGGCGCGCGGTGTGTATGTGGGTACCAGCATACCGCCTGGCCGCGGCGCCAAACAGCCGGAATCGTTCGAACTTCGGGTACCTCCGGGCACCCCTCAATCTGGACGTCGGCAGGCTGCGGGCGGTTCCCGGGCGTTGGGGCGTCTTCGCCGAAATCTGTCAGCGCGGCGCGGTGAGCTCGAGCTGGATATTGTCGGGGTCGCGGAAAGCCAGCACGCAAATGCCGAACCCTTCGCCCAGATCCTTGATCTCGCCATGCGGGACGCCGCGCTCGTCGAGCATTCGGGCGGCGCGCTCGAGCTCGTCCATGCTGGCGACTTGCAGGCTGAGGTGATCGAGCCCGACACGGGCTTCGTCGAACTGGTCGCCGGCAGGTGCCCGCTCCGGTGCCGGACTGGGACTGATTCCGAGCCCCAGTGCGCCGTTGCTGATGAAGATGCCGCTGGGCAGGTCCCCCACATAGGCGAAGTTGAGCACCTCGGTGTAGAAGGCGCGGCTGCGTTCCACATCAGTGACGGTCAGACGAATGTGATGCACGGGTCCGGTGGCGATGGGGCTGGACATGGTTCCGCTACTCCTTATGTTATGACATAGCCCGATAGTTGCACGGTACAGCAGCCAGCAGGGGTGCGTCAATCAGGATGGCGTTGCGCGATGGCTCCCTCGTCTCGATACTGGCATCACGTGGTGCTGAATGTGTGGACGGGAGGGTATGGCGATGATCAGCGAGCCTCTGGCCGTCGAAGCGGCGAGGTATATCCCTGGCGGGGTCAGCAGCGCGTACCGGCGCGTGGAGCCGAATCTGGTCTTCACCCGCGCCGCCGGAGCCTGTCTCCACGATGCTGATGGCAACTGCTACATCGACTACCATGCCGCCTTCGGGCCGGCGCTGCTCGGGCACTGCCATCCGGAGGTGAATCGCCGTGTCGCCGACACCATCGGCGAGATCGACCTCGCCGGCGCCGGTCCTGGCGAGCTGGAAGTCGCGCTGGCGCGGAAGCTCGTCGAGCATGTCCCTTCCGCCGAGCGCGTCCTGTTCTGCAATTCGGGTTCCGAGGCGACGATGCACGCGATCAGGCTGGCGCGTGCCGCCACCGGTCGCCGCAAGGTGGTCATGTTCCAGGGCTGCTACCACGGCTGGCACGATGCGGTGCTGGTGGATGCCGACGGTCGTCCGCGCTCGGCGGGAGCGCACCCGAGCGTCGCGGCGGATACGATCGCGCTGCGCTACAACGACCTCGACGCGGTGCGGGATGCTGTCGAGCGGGCAGGCGGCGAGATCGCGGCGGTGATCGTCGAGCCGGTGGCGCACAACATGGGCGTGGTGTTGCCGCGGGAGGGGTTCCTCCGGGGATTGCGCGAGACCACCGCCGCCCACGGCATCGTGCTGATCTTCGACGAGGTGGTCACCGGTTTTCGCCACGGGCTGGGTGGGTACCAGGCGATCGCCGGCGTCACGCCGGACCTCACCACGCTGGGCAAGGCGATCGCCAACGGCTTCCCGCTGGCGGCGCTGTGCGGTCGCGCCGACCTGATGGACCGGTGCGGACCGGATGGGGATGTCTTCGTCGCGGGTACCTTCAACGCCCACCCCGGCAGCGTCGCGGCCGCGCTGGCGACGATCGGCATCCTGGAGCAACCCGGCAGCTACGAGATGCTCTTCAGCCTTGGCGAGCAGATGAGGTCCGGGCTGGCAGGGATCGTCGAGCGGCTTGGCATCGAGGCGACGGCGGCTGGATTCGGCTCGATCTTCGTGCTCTATTTCCTTTCCGGGACGATCGAGAACTACGACGACCTGCGGCGAAACGATGTGGATCTCGATTGGCGATTCCGCCGGGGGATGATCGAGCGCGGCCACTACCTGCTGCCGGTGCCGCTCAAGCGCGGCCACGTCAGCCTTGCTCACACCGAGTCGGACATCGACGCCACTCTGGAAGCGGCTGAGCGAGCGCTTCAGGAATCAGGTGCGATGCGCGCTGATGGGGCAGGCGAGTGACGGTCCACATCAGGAAGAGAACGCCTGTGACCCGGGTGATTGCTGGCTGAAGGCGAGTCCCTGCCACGCACCATCGTCGGCATCGAGTCTCTGTCGATTCTCGATCGCGATTGTGCGGAACAGGCGCAGGGCGGCACGGTCGTCCATGCCAGCGATGTCGGTGTCGAGATGCTCCTGGAAAAGCTCGCGCAGCAGCAATTGGGCCGTTGGCCGGTCCCAAAACGTCGCGTTGAGCTCGCCGTTGCCGAACAGCGAGTAGCGATGCAGGTTGCACGAGCCGACCGTGCCCCACGCCCCATCGACGATCATCAGCTTGGAATGAACCCAGACGGGGTTGCGCTCGCCGTCGGTGCCGGGTCCGGCGATACCCGCGAGCGTGAAATTCTCGAACGTACCCAGTGCCGCCAGCTCGTCCGGGATCGCGTCGTCGGCAGGCAGCAGCGCGACGATTTCGACGCCACGCTCCAGCGCGTTCCGGAGGCATGCAACGATCTCGGGAACCGAGATGTACTGGTTCTCGATATAGATCGAATGGCGAGCGGCAGCAATCGCGGCGCAGTACTGCTCGAAAATCGACCGTTCCCCTTCCGCGATGTCGAAGGCCGTGCCTCCAGCGGTGGCGGTGGGGTCCGTGTAGCGACCGCTGTGCATCGAGCGCTGGACTTGTACCGTCGCCTCTCCACGCGGTTCGGGCACGGACGTGGGCAAAGGCAGGTCGGTTTCGCTGCCCATGCCCCAGCGACCATCCGGCGCATGGCGCTCGCTGGCTTCGTTCCAGCGCTGGACGAAGTTGTGGTGCACGTCGACGGCGGACGGGCCGCGCAGCTCGACGTAGACATCGTGCACCTGCCCCTCGCCCCGGTGTCCCGGTTCGACCATGGCGTGCGGGTTGAGGTTGATGCCGCCGAGGAAGACGGTCTCTGTCTTCGTGCCGGCATCGATCATCCAGGTCTTCTGGTGCTGGCAGTAGCCGGGATGCGCGCGGTCCCAGCGG
>JAUIGA010000137.1 GCA_030430125.1 Chloroflexia bacterium
TGTTGCCCGCAACAACACTGTCGGGATTCCATCGCTTGAGCATGTCGCCGATCAGCATCGAAACGGTCGTCTTGCCCTTCGTCCCGGTCACACCGATCGCTGGCGCCGGGCAGGCCCGGAAGAACAACGACATCTCCATTTCGATGGGTAGACCGTGCTCGCGCGCGACTTCGAGCAGGGCGGCGCGGCGCGGCACCCCAGGATTGCGGACGATGATGTCGGCACCGTCCGGCAGGAAATCGTGGACATCGTGGCCACCAAGGTGAAACGCGATCGGCAATCCATCGAGCGCCTGGACCGATGCCGCGAGGTCCGCGGCATCGCGCATGTCCGTGACCGTTACGCGCGCGTCCCGCCCGACGAGATAGCGGGCCACACCGACCCCGCCGCCGAGCACGCCGAGCCCAACCACGGTGACACGCTTGCCGGTCAGGTCGTCCGCTGCTGTCATCGCACTCTCCACCCTACAGCAACGCCAGTGCGACGCCGAGCAGCCCCGCCATCATCCCGATCAGCCAAAAGCGCAAGGTGATCTGTGTCTCGGACCAGCCGATGAGCTCGAAGTGATGATGTAACGGAGTCATGCGAAAGATCCGCTTGCCCTTGCTCAGCTTGAAGTACGCGACCTGGAGCATGACCGACCCGGCTTCGGCGATGAAGACGAACCCGACGATCGGCAACAGCAGCCACTGCCCGGTCATGAAGGCCGCGACCGCGAGCGATGCGCCGATGGCAAGCGATCCGGTATCCCCCATGAACACCTGCGCGGGATGCGCATTGAACCACAGGAACCCCAGCAAGGCGCCGCACATCGTGAAACAAAAGGTGACAACGCCGAGCTGCCCCTGCTTGTAGGCGATGATGCCATAGGCCAGAAACGCGATCGCGGCCGTGCCCCCGGCAAGCGTATCCAGTCCATCGGTGAGGTTGACGGCATTGGCTGAACCGATGATGGCGAACATGGCGATCGGAATGTAGATCAGACCGATGTCGTACCTCCCGAGAAACGGGAAGTACATGTGATGCAACCCCAGACCGAAGGGGTCTGGTGCGAACAGCACCACCGATGCCAGCAGCGCGAAGAGCCCCAGCCACAGCATCTTGAATCGGCCGGCCAATCCGCTGGCCGACCCGCCGACCAGGTTCATCCGGTCGTCGATGGCACCGAGTATGCTTGCCGCGATCAGCACCGTGATCGGAAGCAGCATCGAAAGCCGCCCGTAGGTGTTGAAGATGAGCGTAATCACCAGGACAGTCAGGGTGACCATCAGGCCACCCATCGTCGGTGTTCCCGTTTTGGACAGGTGGGACTCCGGCCCCTCGAGCCGGATCTTCTTCCCGATTCCCCGCTGGCGCAACGCGGTGATCAGCGGTCGCCCCAGGATGACCGTCACCACGAACGAAAGTGCCGCCAATGCGAGCGACACCGCCATGTTCTCGTTGGCGTCGGAGGGCATCACGCTGGTCGAAGCGATGGCGACCGTGATCATCGGCCGCCCTCCGCCGGGATGTCGTCGGGCCGCTCCCGCAACGCCGCAACCATTTGTTCCATCTCGAGTCCACGCGACCCCTTGATCAACGCCACGTCTCCGCGTCGCAAATCCCGGCGCAGCGCGTCCACGAGTTCTTCGCGCTCTGCAAGCCCGAAGGGGTGCACCTCCAGCGGGGGCCGCGTGCCGCGAGGCACCGAGGAAGCCGCCTCCGCCAACGGGTCGGCGAGTTCGCCGTAGGTGTACAGCACATCGACCAGCTCGCCGGTGCGACGCCCGACGATGCGATGTTCCTCCACCGAAACGGAGCCCAGTTCCCGCATCTCGCCAAGCACGGCAATCCGCCGTTCCGCTGGCACGTCACGCAGCACGTCGAGCGCGGCGAGCACGGACGGCGTGCTGGCGTTGTAGGTATCGTCGATGATCTGCGCTCCCCCCGGCCCACGCTCGAACACCAGGCGCACCTGGACACCGGGACTTCGCAGTCCGACCAGCATCGGAGCGATGTGCATGCCGTATGCGTGACCGGTAGCGAGAGCGACGAGCGCGATCTGCACGCCGTGCGCGCCAACAAGCGGCACCTTCACGTGGTGTCGCTGCCCGTTGATGTGAAGCCAGAACGACGTGCCCTTGAGTCCGTCAGATTCGACATCGGTGGCACGCACATCGCAATCGGCGCCAAGCCCGTAGGTGATGACGCGTCCCCGGCAGCGCGACGCCATGGCCCGCACGCGCGGGTCGTCTCCGTTGAGCACGGCGATGCCATCCGGAGGAATCGCATCAACGAGCTCGGCCTTGGTTTCGGCGATTGCCTCGATCGTTCCCATCCGCTCCAGATGCACCGGGTAGATGTTGGTTACCACACCGATACGTGGGCGGGCAATCTCGCAGAGCTGCCGAATTTCGCCGAAGGCGTAGGCGCCACCCATTTCCAGGACCAGGAAATCGACATCGTCGTCCGCTTCGAGAATCGAGAGTGGCAACCCAATCTCGTTGTTGTAGTTACCCTTGCTGCGATGCACCGAACCGTGTTCCGCCAGTACCGCTGCGATCGACTCCTTGGCGCTCGTCTTGCCGACGCTGCCGGTGATGCCGATTGCATCTGCACGCATGCGCTGGCGCTTCCAGGCGGCGAACCGCTGCAACGCGAGCGTAGTGTCATCCACCAGGATGATCGGGAACGAACCGGGAACCCCGGAAAGTTCTTCCCGAGCGACGATCGCGGCAGCCGCGCCAGCGTCGGCGGCACTGCCCACGAACTCGTGCCCGTCAAGTCGCTCGCCAACAATCGCCCAATACAGATCGCCAGCCCTCACATCGCGCGAGTCCCGTACGATCCGCGAGAACCGGAACTCGCCAGCGAGTTGCCCTTGCAACGCACCCCCGGTACCGGCAATCACCTCTTCCAGCGAATATGACATCATCGACCAATTCACGCTTTCCCGAACCAGCGTCCGTACACGCCGCAAGCTTACCCTGTTGTGACCGGCCGGGATCGTTCCGCGACCCGCATGATGCTACTTCGACTGCGCGAATTGAGCGTGACCTCCGTTTCAGAAGGCCGCACTGGCTTGCCGACACGACGCAACACCGGCGCGGCATCGCAGGTACATATGGGCTGCTCCGGCGGGCATATGCACGCCCGCGATGCGTCGGCGATGAAGCGCTTCACAATGCGATCCTCCAGCGAATGAAACGTGATCACCACCAGCCTGCCCCCAGGCCGCAGACGACGCACCGCGGCCTGCAGCGCCGGCTCGATCGCATCGAGCTCGCCGTTGACGGCAATCCGCAGGGCCTGGAAGGTGCGTGTTGCGGGGTGGATGTTGCCAGGCTTCCTCCCGATTGCCCGTTCGACCACCATGGCCAGCCTGCCCGTGGTCCAGGCTTCCCCGGACTCACGCGCCGCAACAATGGCCCGGGCGATCCGTCGCGAACGCCGCTCCTCCCCAAACCGAAAGAGAACATCCGCGATCTCCTGCTCCGGCAGGGATTGAATCAGGTCGGTTGCAGAGGGTCCACGCGTCTGGTCGAATCGCATGTCGAGCGGGGCGTCGTAGCGGAACGAAAACCCGCGCTCGGGTTGGTCAAGTTGAAACGAGGAGACCCCGAGATCGAACATCGCGCCATCGAGACGTTCGATCCCGGCGCTGTCGAGCGCCGAATCGAGATTGCGAAGGTTCTCATGCAGGATGGTCATGCGATCCGGGTGGTCGAGTGTGCCGCGCAGGCGTTCGGCGCGGGCGATGGCGTCGATGTCGGCATCGACGGCAACCAACCGACCATCCGGGGCACAGGCTTCGAGGATGTGGGTCGCATGCCCGCCTCCTCCAAAGGTGCCATCCAGCCAAACGCCGCCAGGTTGAACCCTGAGCGCGTCGACGGATTCGCGCAGCAACACCGGCGCATGCCCGACCACCGCCCCGTTTTCGCCGGGAGGTTTGCCTGTCACCTGTTTCCTCCCGGATCCACCGCGGCGCGAAGTGGGCCGCGTGCTCATCAATCGTCGATTCCTACAGGACGTTCGCAAGCTGGCTGACGATCGCATCCCCCTCGTCATCGACCAGCGACTGCATTGCCGCCCACCCATCAGGCGACCAGATTTCGAACGAGGTGTGCACCCCAATGATGACCGCCTCGCGATCGATGCCGGCAAAGCCTCGCAGCTCTGGCGGCACAACAATCCGCCCCTGACCGTCAAGGTCGAGGTTGGCCGCCTCCGCGAAGACCATGCGTCGGAACTGGCGCGCATTGGGATCGGTCATCGGCAGCGCCGAGATACGCGCTGCCAGATCTTCCCAGACCGGGATCGGATAGGCAGCGACGCAGCGATCCATGCCCCGCGTCAGCACGACGCCATCCGCGAGCGATGCACGAAATCGGGCCGGCACGGCCAGCCTGCCCTTGGCATCCAGGTTGTGGGCGAAGCGCCCAAGGAACATGCCGGATCGCTCTCAGCGGGGCGATGCGCTGCGGGGCGCCTCACCGGGAGTCGTGACGCGGGTCGCGATGCGTTGTCCACATCGCCACCCACTTATCCCCACTTCTCCCCACCGTTATCCACAGCATACGCAATCCGGGCCATCATGTCCAGCCCAAATCGACAATGGTGTACGGACACACTGAGCACGCCATCAGCTTCCTCGCCCGATTCCTGACAGGCCGAAACCAGCTAGTTGGGCCCGACGGTCGCGATGACATCACCGACCTTGACGCCGTTTCCCACCGCGACCGCCAGCGACGCGACGACCCCGGACTGGTGTGCAATAAGCTCGTTCTCCATCTTCATCGCCTCGACGACACAGATGCGGTCGCCTGCTGCCACGGTCGCGCCTTCCTCGACGTCGACCCGAATTACCGTCCCCTGGATCGGACTGATCACATCGTTGCCGCTACCGTTCGACGTTGATGCGCCTCGATGCGCATCACGCGTCGGGCGAGTCTTGCGGGAGCCCCGCTGGGTCGCGGTCATGTCTGCCGGATCGTCGGCGTGGACGACAACCTCGAAGCGTCTCCCATCGACCTCCACCAGCATCCGCTCTCGCCCCAGCGCGCCCTGCTCGGTGCTGTCGGGTGCCGGCGACACCGGGGCCGGGACCACCTCCGGATGCTCGGGAACGAACGCCGTTGTCGCCCCTTCCCGGCGGAACACGTCGTGCGCCAACACCCGCCGGTGGAACGCGATGGTGGTCGGCACGCCCTCGATCACGTATTCGCCCAGGCAGCGCTCCATTCGGGCGATCGCCTCGTCGCGGGTCCTGCCCCAGGTGACGAGCTTCGCGATCATCGAGTCGTAGCCAGCATGAATCGCGCTTCCTGGTGTCATCGCGCTGTCGACACGAACCCCGAATCCCGCCGGCTCGCGATAGGCCGTGATGACACCAGGTGTCGGCGCGAAGTCACGCCCAGGATCCTCAGCGTTGATGCGACATTCGATGGCCCAGCCCTTCGCGGCCCGGACCTCGCCCCCGAACCCGAGCCGATCGCCAGCCGCCACCCGGATTTGCTCCTTGACGAGATCGATGCCGGTGACCATCTCGGTGATGGTGTGCTCCACCTGGATGCGGGTGTTCATTTCGAGGAAATAGAACGTTCCATCGGCATCGAGCAGGTATTCGATCGTCCCGGCGCCGACATAGCCGACCGCTCGAGCCAGGCGCTCCGAGGCTGCGAGCAGCTCCTCGCGCAACGCCGGTGTCACCGCCGGCGATGGCGTTTCCTCGATGAGTTTCTGGTGCCGCCGCTGGACCGAGCAGTCCCGCTCGCCGATGGCAATCAGGTTGCCGTGTGTATCCCCAAAGATCTGGACCTCGATATGCCGCGGCTGCCCAATGTAGCGTTCCAGGTAGACGTCCGGATTGGAGAAATACCGCTCGGCCTCACCCCGGCTGCCGTCGAATGCCCGTTCCAGCTCGTCCTCCGCGAACGCGACCCGAAATCCACGCCCACCGCCGCCGCCGGAAGCCTTCACCGCCACCGGATACCCGATCTCCCGCGCAGCACGTGCGGCGTCGTCGACAGTCGCGACCGGCTCCGTGGTTCCCGGCACTGGACCGACACCGGCATCCACCGCGATCCGTCGCGCGGCGACCTTGTCGCCCATTGCGCGGATCGCCTCCGCTGATGGACCAATGAAGACCAGCCCGGCGCCGGCAACCGCCTCGGCGAAATCACCATTCTCGGCGAGGAACCCATACCCGGGATGGATCGCATCGACACCGGCCGCCAATGCCGTTTCGATGATCTCTCGCTGTCGAAGATACGGCAGCCCGGCACCCTCGGGGATGCGCCGTGCCTCGTCGGCCAGCTGTACATGCATGGCGTCCTCATCACCATCGCCATAGATGGCGACGGCCCGTATCCCCAGCTCCTGGCACGCCCGAACGACACGCACCGCGATTTCTCCACGGTTTGCGATCAGCACGGCCCCAAAGCGGGGTTGCTCCCCCTGCTGCGTCATCCACATCCTCCCTTGTCGTTCGACACATGACCTGCCGGCACCTTCCGGTGTACAGACCCTGTCACGCGGGTGATCCGATCGTGGCACAATAGGCCACGATGTGTCAGTTTGCCAGCGACGAAACGGCGCAGCGTGACGATGGAACGCCCCGGGCGCCTGACGCCCGTCCGAATCGACACAGGATACCGATCCACGTGCACCAGAGCGACCCGTACACGCCCACGCATGAGGCACCACGGCCACCCGCGCAGGTCCTGCGAGCTTGGCGCCCCGCCGGCTGGGCAACGACGGCGACCACGGTGCTGCTGGCACTCCTGGTGTTCATCATTGCATTTGTGCACTACAACAGCGAGGTCGACAATACCGCGTTCCATCCGGACGAGAGCCGCTGGCTGAACCGGGCTCACTATCTCGAAGACCTGCTCGACCCCTTCGGCCCGACATGGAACGATCAGTACCTCACGCGCGGGCAACCACCGGTTGGTTCATACATCATGGGGCTCGGCCTCGTAGCGCAGGGACGGGACCTGGATACCAATCGAGCCTGGGACTACCGGCGCAGCGGCGAATGGAACGTTGCCAACGGCACCTACCCCACCCAGGACGACCTGCATACCGGTCGGCGCACGAATGTCTTTCTCGGCGCTGTCTCCGTCGCCATCGTGTTCCTGGCGGTTCGCCTGCTAAGCAACACCGTCGGCGGGTTGGTCGCGGCCGCGATCCTCACCTTCCATCCGCTGCAATCGTGGCACAACCGGCTGGCGCTTGCCGACACCACGCTGACGCTGACGCTTGCCGCGCTGGTGCTTGCGCTCATCCTGCTCATGCGGCGCCCAGGGTGGTTCAAGGCGCTCGCCGTTGGCATCCTGATCGGTCTCGGTGGCGCAAACAAGTTCACGCCGATGGCGCTCGCCTTCGTGGTCGCCGGCTTCGGCGCCATCCTCCTCGCCCATGCCATCTGGCGAAACTTCCAGCGGTTGCCAGGAACTCCATGGTATCGAGCGATCCCCGGCATCCACCACGTAGCGTGGATGCTGCTGTCGGCGCCTTTGGTCGCCGGCGCGACCTTCGTCGCCGTCTACCCGTTTCTCTGGCGAAATCCGATCGAGAACACGCTCAAGCTGCTCGATTTCCGGCAGAATGAAATGGATGTCCAGGCACGACTCTATCCGCAGTTCGCAGTGGAAACCACGGGCGAAGCCATCCGGAAGACCTGGTCCAGCCTGGCTGAGCGCTGGAGCGCCACCGAGTGGCTGCTCGACAGGGCCGGACTCGACGGGCTCGCGGGCACCCTCGCGCCACTGGACCTGATCCTGGCGATCGGCGGTGTCATCCTGCTCGGCGTGGTCATCCTGCACTATCCGGTCAAATCCGGCCACCTCATCGTGACCATCGTCCTGGCGGTGCAGGTTGCGACGATTGTGCTCGCCATGCGGACAGATTTTGAACGCTACTATCTGCCTATTGTCCTGGCGACAGCTGTCTTCGCCGGCACCGGTGTCGGACTCCTCACCCAATGGCTGTGGAACGCTGTTGCCGTGCAGCGAGCCGCCGATCGCCCAGCGCGAATGGCGCGGCCAGCAGGTTCGCCCCACGGTACCGAGGTGACGGGCTCATGATGTCGCCTGTCCGCATCACCGCAACCGTGGCCCTGGCGATCGCGTTCCTCATCACGACGACCCTCGTCGCCACAACACACGCCCAGGATGACGACCCTGCCGACTCGGGACCGACCCCCGGCGAGCTCGGCGCCCCGCAGCCCGGCAAGCGGCTCTACGACATGGCGAACCGCCTCGACAATGGACAGGAGTGGCAGGTCGAGCGCGACGCCGCCCGGCTCGCGGGGCACGGTATCCCCAACGTCGTGATCGTCCAGGCG
>JAUIGA010000138.1 GCA_030430125.1 Chloroflexia bacterium
TATCGCGGGTCGCCCCCTGGCGCCGGGTGCCACCTGATGTCGTGATGCGCTCGCCGGCCGGGTCAACGTGGTGAGCGCGGCTCGAAGTCGTCCCTCCTTTCGCGCACTCGATGCCGAGGTGGCCGGGTGGCGCCGATGGGTGCGTATGCCTTCCTTACGCGCGAGGTTGGGGTTCGGATGAGGGGGACGCGAAGAGGGCTGGAACCGCGAGGCGGGAGGGCATTGCCCGCGCGGGCGGCGTCTCCCATCGCGATGGCAGCGCGGACAAGCCCTCCGCTACCTGCGGGTGGGAGGGAGGCGGCGTGGAACCGGCAGGATCAGCGCACCGGGGCGACGAGGAAGGATTCGCCGTCCGGTGCATCTGGCGAGACGCGGGTGATGCCGACTGTGTCGTAGGCCGTCATGGGTTCCGGCGGATAGAACACCAGCCAGCCGACCCCCGCGTCGTTCACCGGCATCTCGCCGAGCGCGATCCGTTCGCCGCCGCCCTCGGCCCACGCGAGGTATTGCACCTCATCGCCCGACGGAGGGATGTCATAGGTGACGATCATCGCCTTGTCCTGGTCCGGGGCGATGGCAAGGGAGCCGTGCCCGGTGGCGACATCGGCCGCGGCGTCCGGCGCGGGAACCAGGGCGGAGAGCGTGCCCCCCTCGGCCAGGTATCTCGACATCGCCTGTTCGGCGCGGCGAGCGTCGTCGCGTTCGCCCATCGTATTGGCGAGCAGTACGGCGAGGACGGCAATGGTCACCAGCGCGGCCGTCGCGGCGATGCCCAACCCGAGCGCGAGCATGCGGGGCCGGCGCGGCGTGGCGGCCGCCTGGCGGGGCTCCGCTGTGCGGATGCCGTCGAGCAACGCGGCACGGAGCGCCGGATCGGGCGGAACCGGCTCGGCGAACGTGCCAAGAGCGCCGACAACATCCTCGTTCCGGGCCAGGGCGGCGCGACAGGCGGGGCAGGCGGCCAGGTGGTCCTCGATCGCGCGCGCCTCGCCTGGCTCGAGGACGCCGAGGGCGTAGGCGGCGAGCGCGTCGTCCGGGTGGAGGCGGTAGGTGGTGCCTGCGTCGGTCATTCAGGATCCCTCGGGCGGCGTGTTGCTGGGCGCGTGTTCGGTTGGAGCCAGGCGGTCCGCCAGGCGTCGCATAGCGCTCCGGATTTGCGATTTGACGGTGCCGAGCGGTCGCTCGAGTCGCTCGGCGATCTGTCGCTGGCTCAGGCCGGTGAGATACGCCAGCTCCAGCAGTTGGCGCTGGTCCGGGGCCAGCTCGGCGAGGGCCAGATGCACCTCCTGTCGCCGCAGGTGGGTCAGCGCCTGCTCCTCCGGGGTCGGGGCCGGGTCGGGCACCCGGAAGAGCGGGTGGTCCGCTTGGTCCCCGGTCGGCGTCTCGTGCCGTCGCCGGAGGAGGTCGATCGCCCGGTTCCGGGTCACGCGCAGGAGCCAGCCGCCGAAGGCGCCGCGCCCGGGATCGTAGGCTTCCGGGTACTGCCAGAGCCGGAGGAAGACATCGTGGGCGGCCTCCTCGGAAAGCGCGGGATCGCGGAGGATGGATTTGGCCAACCCGTTGACCTGGGCGGCATAGCGGTCGTAGAGGGCGGCCAGCGCGTCTTCGTCGCGCTCGCGCACCCGCCGCATCAGGTCGATGTCGCCGTCGCGGGCAGGCCCATCCGGCGACGCCGCGATGGCGTGGTTGTGGCCGGCGACCGCGGAGTCGCGCGGTGTCGCCGCGCCCGGGGCCGACTCGGCGGCTTCGGACGCCGGTCCTCTCCGGTGTTCACCTTTCACTACGTTGCACCGGGCCGGTTGGATGAGGTTGCTTGACCTCGAAGGGTAGTCGCGGGGTGCGGCATCGCGCGCTCCTGTCGCGTGTGGTTGAGGGCATCACTGTCTGTGGAACATCCTACTATCAGTTGCGGCCTCGCGCAGCGGGGTGCTCCTGGCGCCACTTCTCGGTTGGGATCGTCCCGCGATTACCGTCGATCCTCAGGATCCTGCGAAATCTCTGTCATTCTGAGCCGGTGGAGGCGCGCATGCGCCGGCACCGTGTCGAAGAATCCCCGGCTTGCCTGCCGCGCAGCGGCAAGGCAACCGGACCGCAGCTTCGGTACCTCCTTCGACTACTGTGGTCATTGCCAACGGAGCGTCAGGGTGGCAATGCGTCGCTGGCCTGTGAGCACCGGCGGTCGGTGCCGACGACCCCGCTCGGGAACCGCCGGGGGGGTCGGGACGTCGTTGTGGTGCGGAGAGCCGTCACCCAGCGCCGGTCGTCCCAGCCGACGACCATCCGAAAGGACGCACCCATGCACCGTCGCACCTGCTCGCTCATCCTTTTGTTCCTCCTCGTCGCAAGCCTGCTGGCTCCGGTCGTGGCGCGGGCTGACGGCGTCATCATCGTCGAGCCGCCACCCTGCGATCCCACCTGCCCGGAGCCGTTCCCGGTCGGCGACCAGCTCGAAATCCGGTCGCACCAGGTGGATGTGGTCATCGAGGACCAGGTCGCAACGACCAGCATCGACCAGACCTTCCACAACCCCAACGACTGGACCGCCGAGGGCATCTACGTCTTCCCGATCCCCGACGGCGCCACCATCGACCGCTTCACGATGGAGATCGACGGAGAGCCGGTCGAGGCGAAGCTCCTCGATGCCGAGGAAGCCCGCGAGATCTACGATGACATCGTGCGCAACATGCGCGACCCCGCACTGCTGGAGTACATCGGGCGTGGGGCAATCCAGGCGAGCATCTTCCCGATCGAGCCCGGCGAGGACCGCCGCATCACCATCGAGTACCGCGAGGTGCTCGCCGCCGACGGCGGGTTGATCCACTACACCTATCCACTTAACACCGAGCGCTTCTCGGCCGCGCCGCTGGAGCAGGCGAGCGTCCACGTCGAGGTAGAGTCGGCCGAGCCGGTCCGCGCTGTCTACTCGCCGTCGCACGACATCGCCGTCGACCGGCAGGACGACCATCGCTTCGTCGCCGGCTGGGAGGCCAGCGACGTCAAGCCGGACACCGACTTCGAGCTGGTCTACACCGTCAGCAACGAGGCGATCGGCACGAATCTCATCAGCTACCGGGATTCGGAGAATGGGGAGGGGACCTTCCTGTTGCTCGCCGCGCCGGGCATCGAGACCGACCGGCCCGCCGTCGCCAAGGACGTGATCGTGGTGCTGGACAGCTCCGGCAGCATGGAGGGCGAGAAGATCGAACAGGCAAAGGTCGCGCTTACCTACGTGCTGGAGCATCTCAACCCGGAGGACCGGTTCACCGTCATCGACTTCAGCACGGGGGTGCGCTTCTACGACCGCGGCCTGCAGGATGCCTCCGAGGCGGACGACGCGGTCGACTGGGTGGAGGATCGCGAGGCCACCGGCGGCACCGACATCAATCAGGCGCTGCTGGAGGCGATGGCGATGGCGGATGGCGAGCGCCCGACCTACGTCATCTTCCTCACCGACGGGCTGCCGACGGAGGGCGAGACCGACGTGCCGGCGATTCTCGACAACGCGCGCGAGGCCGCGCCGGAGAACGTGCGCCTGTTCACCTTCGGGGTCGGCTACGACGTCGACACGGTGTTGCTCGACACCCTCGCGCAGGACCATCACGGCAGCAGCGCGTATGTCGAGCCGGGCGAGCGCATCGACGAGTCCGTCTCCGATTTCTACGCCAGCGTCAGCACGCCGCTGCTGACGGACGTCGAGCTGGAGGTCGACGGCGTCGATGTCGAGGAGGTCTACCCGCAGCCGCTGCCGGACATCTTCGCCGGCACGCAGCTCGTGGTGACCGGTACCTACCGCGAGGGTGGGACGGCCACAATCCGGCTGTCCGGCGAGGTTGACGGCGAGCGCCAGACCTACGTCTACGACGACATCGCGTTTCGCGACGAGGGCGGCGACGAGTACCTGCCGCGATTGTGGGCGACGCGCAAGATCGGGTACCTGCTCAACCAGATCCGCCTGCACGGTGAGGAGCCGGAGCTGGTGGAGGCGATCGTCGATCTCTCGATCCGCTACGGCATCGTCACGCCGTACACCAGCTACCTGATCACCGAGGACGACATCCTTACCGAGGAGGGCCGCGACCGGGCGGCCGACGAGGTAGCGACATCGGCGGCGCCGGCGGCCGACGGCGAGGCGGCGGTGCGGCAATCCGAGGCGGCGGGCGGCCTGGCGGACAGTGACGTGGCCGCGCCGGTCGCGATCGAGGTCGAAGAGGGGAGCGCCGGCAACGCGATGCGGGTGGTCGGCAACCGCACCTTCCTGCAGCAGGACGGGGTCTGGATCGAGACGACCTTCGACCCGGACACGATGGAGACGGTAAAGGTGCAGTTCGCCAGCGACGACTACTTCGCGCTGCTGGACCGCTACCCGGACCTCGCCGACGCGTTCGCGCTCGGCGACCGGGTGATCGCGATCAGTCACGGCGTCGCCTTCGAGGTGACGGCTGACGAGCAGCCCCCGCTCGATTTCGAGGATCTGCAGCAATAGCGGGCGGCACAGCCGCCGTAGGGGACGCCTTGACCGCACACAGCAGCGTCGCGGGAGCGGTCTGGCGTGCGGTCAATGTCGTCCCGCATCGATTGGGATGATTGCGCGCTGGTGGGAGGGCATAGCCCGCGCGCCCGTTGGTCTCTCGCGCACGCTGGCAGCGCGGGCAAGCCCTCCGCTACATGGAGCATGGGCAGCGTCGCGACATGGCACACGGTTGCTCGGTCGCGGCGACGCCTGCACCCGACGATCACCCGAAGCCCGTACCAAATGAGCGAATTGAACATCTGGAGCATCTTGATCATCTGGGGCTTCGTGAGATCGATTGGCCCGGAACGACAGGGATCATCCAGATGCTCAGGTTTTGGTGCTCTCGCCGACCAACCTGAGCATAGGTGGTCCAGATGCTCTAGTTGTGCGTATGTTCGTGAACCTGACCACCTGACGCGAGGAGGAGGCCGGTGGTCGCGCTGCGGTAGCAATGTTCGTATCCGAACCACCACGGTCAGCCAGCGCAATACTCCAGGCATGGAGCGGTAGCCCAATGCGCAAGCGACTCGACATCTCCGACGACGAGCGACGCGAGGCATCCCGAAGGATCAGGAACTTCTTCCTGTTCACCTAGGACGTGCTGGCGGACGGGTCGATCCGCGATGGCATGCCGGACGAGTGGAGGGTCGAGGCGGTTCCGATCGCCGAGCGCGATCCGGATCGGCGCTACGATTTCGAGACACCCCGAACCGCGGCGGCGGTGACCTCCGGTTCAGCCGGAGAATCCGGCACACCGGACGCCGGCCTGAAGCCCATTCGATCACCAGCACACAGGAGTATGCTTGAACCTGATATGGCGCCGCACCTTGAAGACGTCAAGCATACGATCGCCGCGCCGGAGTTCGTGAACCACGACGCGCATCCTGGGTTCCCCTCTCGTCTCTGCTACTACGGGCAGTACACCTCTTCGAACAAGAAGCTCATGTTGAAAGTCGTAGTGGACCATCATAGGCTACCGGGCTTCATCGTTACGGCGTACCCATGCAGCCGGCCTGGAGCAGGATAGGCTCGCAAATGGGCCAGGGAAACCTCGTAATCCCGCCACCTGAATCGATCGATTGTGACAAGGTCGACTTTGTGGTCGCTGTTGACCTCGATGAGCTCACCGTTCTGTTCTACGGTCCAGATCGCGAAGCCTACGTCCACCCCGTCGGCGAAGTGTTGTCGTATCTGATCGATGTCGAGACCGAAGAGGTGGTCGGCGTCAGGTTTTCCCAGTTCTCACGACAGGTCCTGGGCCAGGTGCCCGAGATGCGTGATGTGATTTTTGACGCGAGCTTCATCATGAATGACTTCGTTGGATCGCTGGAAGACCTTGTTGGGCATGATCCAACGTGGGGCGTACGCATCGGCGACATTTTCGAGGCAGCCAGACACGCCTGGGATTCCCATGAAGATCGTGGACACCTGCGAGATGTCATGAAAGGAATCCAGGCCTTCGGTTAGCCCAACTGCTGATGTTCCGCCAAGAATCGCTCGCGTTGACCTGGTAGTCGAGGCCGGATGGGGTGGGTCGTTGGTCAGGATTCCGGGTCGTACATGATCTCGCGGACTTCCTGGTTGCACCGGCAGGCGGCGGCGATTTTGGCGGCCCACGCCAGCGCCTCCTCGCGGGAAGGCACCTCGATGATCGAGAACCCGCCGACGACCGCCTTGGTCTCCGGGTAGGGGCCATCGGCGACCGTGCCGTCGGTGGCGACGACGCTGGCGCGCTGGCTCAGTAGCCCGCCCCCGAAAATCCACACGCCCGCGGCCTTGGCCTCCCGAACCACCGCGTGCGAGGCCTCGCCAACGGAAGCCATGTCTTCCGCGGGTATATGATCCATCGAACCGTCATCGAACGAGATCAGGTATCGCTTCATCCGGCAACTCCGTGATGCATACGGACAGACCATCCTGTCCCGGCAGGAGTCCATTCTGCGCCGAACCACCAAACCTGCGCTTCTCCGACCTTGCTGGCAGGTGGGGCGCCTGTTCTCCGTGGAGAGCCTCAAGGTAGGGATAGCTTTGGCGGCGTGCCTGGCATCAATCCTCGCATGGCTCGCAACCGGCAATAGCCTGTGCTGAGCGAAGCGAAGTAGCGTCCCGCCTCGCACCATGCCACCACCGAGCCAGGAGACCATTGCCCGCGCCAATGCAGAGCTTTGGGGTCATTGGCAGCGCGGACAAGGTCTCCGCTACGCGTTTGGGGCAGGGGGATGCCGGTTCGATTTCGATGGCAATCAGGTCACCAGACCCGGACGCGACGTCCAGACTGGTGCGACCGGGTGAGCTCGACACCTCGCGCGCGGGAGGTCATCCCAACCTGCGACCTCCCGGGCGAGGGGAAGATGTGCCGTTCTAGCAATCGAGGTCGAGATCGAGTACGTTCGACCATTCACCGGAGGTGGCGTCGTAGGCGCGGGCCATAAGTTGGGAGCCGCAAAGACTGCCGAGGAGCAGGTCGGCGGTTCCGCCCGGGACGTACCCGCGCGCGGGATCCTGGCTGCCGTTCGGCCCGTAGACCGGACCTGTGGCTGGCCCGGCGATGCGCTCGACATCGACCTGGACGAATCCGAGGGCCGGGTCCTGGCTGCCATTGGGGCCGTGGACGGCGTACGCCATCCCGAACTCGGCCTCGATCGCGCCGCCGCGCTCGAACCCGCGTGCCGGGTCCTGGCTGCCGTTCGGCCCGAACGTCGATGCCGATGCCACCAGCCAGCGTGGCTCGTGACGTTCCACATCCCAGGAGTCGTGGAGCGCAACGAACACGGCGCCGCCAGGCGTGAATCCTGTTCCGGAGATCGAGACCGCCCCGATCACGTTCGGGATCGACGATGCGGAGATGAGAGACGGCGCGGTGGCGGTCGATGCCTGCGGTGCCTGACTGTGGGCAACCGGCGCGGCGAGCGAAAACGCAAGCAGTGCTGCCATGAGCAGCATGGAGAGATGGGAAATGCGCTGGCGATACATGACGCTGCTCCTGTGTCCGTGCCCTTGCTCGTGTACCGACCTGATACCGGCGGGCACGATTACAGGATGACGACGGGATGGCGAGTCGCCATCCGGCAAACGTCGCAATTGGCGGGAGTTTCGGGATCAGTGTTTCTGCCGATGGCCGGCCAGGCTCGCTGCGGGAAAATTACGGATGCACCCGGGTGGCAGGTCAGGCGAGGTTGTGGCGGACGGCCCAGACGGCGGCGGCGGCGCGGGAGGGGACATCGATCTTGGTGTAGATGTGCGAGACGTGGGACGCGACGGTCCGTCGGCTGATGTAGAGCTTCCCGCCGATCTCGGCATCCGACATGCCTTCGGCCAGTAGTTTGAGCACCTCGATCTCCCGTTCGGTGAGACCGAGCCGGGCGGCAGGATCGCGTCCGCTGCCGGCCTGGATCCCGGCGATTAGATCGTCGACCTCAGCGAGGATGTGCTCTCGCCGGATCGCGCGGCCCGCGTCGTATGCGATTTCGAACTGATCCGCGGGCAGCTCGGATCGCGTCCGGTCGACGATGGCGGCGCGGTCGGGAACGAGGATCTTGCCCTCGAATTCGAAGGCGCGCGTGAATGGGATCGGGAAGTTCGTGGTGGCGCCGAGCAGCCGGGCGGCGCGTTCAGGCAGGTGGGCCAGCAGCGCAGTGCGGGCCAGATCGAGCAGGAAAAAGTGGGCGACCTGGAAGTCCCGCATTTCCATGACGTCCGCGAGGCCATGCCGGTAGTATGTTGCGGCGGCAATGGGATCACGCCTGTGCTCGTATACGTGTGCCAGACCCTTGGCCGCCCCGGAGCGTATCTTGGGGTTGCCGGTCGCGT
>JAUIGA010000139.1 GCA_030430125.1 Chloroflexia bacterium
CAGCAATAGCCAAGGGTGTCGGCGACGATAATGCGGCGCTCCGGCGTGATGCTGTTCTGGTTTGTCGGATCGGCCGAAACAGTGGTCATGGAGGGCAGTCCCTGTCCGTTGTCGATCGGGGATGGCACCGCCAGGCGGCGGGACGCGAGGCACGGCGTCAGGCGCGGTGCCCGAAGGTTCGATGCAAGTATAGCGAAGGGGATACCCCGGTGTGGTGCGGAGCCATGCCCAGCCCGATGCATCGATGGCACGCGGAGATTCGGGCCTCCACAGCGATGGCCGCAGCTCAGCGGCGATAGCCGGCCCTACGGCAGGAAATACGTCCAGTCGCGGGTGGAGAATTGCTCCTGGACGAGGCGGTGCATCTCGGCCTCCTCCTCGGGGGTGACGGTGTCGTCGGTGAGGCCGTAGCGTGCTCGAAAAAAACCGATGAGGTGGTGGACAATGTCGTCCCGCTCCATATCGGTTTGCTGGCGCAGGGGGCCGACGCGCCGATCGGCCGAGCGGATCCCCTTGTCACTGAGCTTCTCCTGCCCCACACGCAACACCTGGCCAAGCAGGTCGGTACTCATCTGGTAGGCCATGGTGGTGTGATGCAACACCGCTCCACCACGGCGTGCCTGCGCCGCGCCGCCGATCTTGCCGCCATCGGAGGCGATGTCATTGAGCGGCTGGTACCAGGCGTTTACCCCCAGCTCGCCGAGCGCGTCCAGCACCCACCGGTCGAACATCTCGTACGACTCGGCGAAGCTGAGCCCCTGCACGAACGACTCGGGCGCGTAGATGGAGTACGTGATCGCCCCCTCCGGCTCGACGAACATGGCGCCGCCCCCACTGATGCGGCGCACGATGTCGATACCGTGCGCGGCGGCAGCGTCGGGGTTGACCTCGTTGCGAACGGACTGGAAGCGACCAAGGATCACCGCCCGGCTGGCCCAGGCCCAGACACGCAGGGTTGGGGGGCGCTCGCCGCGACCCACCCGTTGCGTCAGCACCTCGTCGAGGGCGAGATTCTCGGCCGGCGCGAGGGGACGGGGCGGGATCAACCGCCAGTCCTGTTCTCGCCAGCGGGCCAATTGCTCAGCGATCATGGGCCTGCGACTCCTGCGCCCGCACAACGGCGATACCGATCGCGCAGGGCGAAAATCCGAGCATCTCGGTGCCGGGCGGAACGACCCTGGCGATACGAAGACAATACTCGTGCCCACCGAGCCCGGCCGGGGCTCCCTCGAGCGCGGCGATCATCGGCGCGAGTGCCTCTTCAGGATACAAAAAGAAGTCGCCGGTGAGGGATACGCGGTACAGCCGCTCATCGACGACATCGAGGTCGACAACCACCAGCTTGCCGCGAGGAACCTTGTATTCTCCGTGCAGCATATCGACGATCTCCCGGGTGCCGGTGATGCCCATGCCCGGTCGCTGCCAGCGCTGGCACCAGGATACTGACCCGACCAGGGGGGTTGCGAAATACGAACATTTGTACTACTCTAGGGGTGTCAGCGGGTGAACGGACACCTGACGCTCCCCCACATTCGCGTCATCCCGACCCCAACTGACACCCCTCCCATCCCTTCCGAAACGCGCCGGTGGCCCCCGCCATCGGCGCGTTTCATGCCGGTGGACACAGGCCATCGGCTGCAATCCGGCAGCTTGGCGAGTCTGCCGGAATCGGACGGGTTTCAGCCCATCGCCGCTTCGAACCGCTCCTGCATCTCCTCGTCCCAGGTGAGATGGTCGTCGATCTCGTCGGCGAGGGTTATCTCCCCCTTTTCGTCGTGATCGACCTTCTGGTCCCAATCCCGCAGCGTCAGGTTGACCAGCAGGGAGACCAGCTCGCTGCGCTCGTGGTTGAAGTCGGTGAGCATCGCCTCCGGTGCGAGATCGGCGCCGGGTTGCTCCAGCTCCGGCTCGTACTGGATCGAGCGCAGGCGTGCCCGGCGATCGCGCATGACGGTCTGGATCCGCCGTACCTCCACTTTCTCGCGGGCGCACAACTCGGCAAGCAGGGCGCGCGCATCCTCACCGACAGTGTCGGGCACGGGGTTGCCGAGCAGCGCGCGGAGGGCCGTGGGTGTCTGGGTCAAGCCGTCGATCAAATCCTGATAGCTGTCGAGCATGCGTGTCCTATCCCCGGAGCGCGGCGGGCGTCGCGTCGTCGATACTGGCCGCCGGCGTCATGGTCCAGACGACATTGAACGGGTCGGCGAACCTAAGCATATCGGCGTCGCCTTCGAGCAGGTTGAGATTCTGCATCATCAAGCGGCCACGGATAGACGCGAGCTGCTCCCGCGTGGCGGTGGCATGGATCTGGACCGGGGTCGATCCGTAGGGCAGCGGATAGCCGCGCGGGAACCGCTCGAGATTGATCTGCAGCGGCCCGTTCTCCAGGAAAACGACATCCGCCTCCTCGATCCGGAGCCGGGCCATCTTTGGATCGTATCCACCGTCGATGACCCGGAGGGAGCCGTCGTCGTGCCGCCGGGCGCGCCCGGTAACGCGGAGATCGAGCACCTCTTCGTAGAACTGCTCGGCCGGGGCGAGATTGTGGACCGGCACCTTCGGCGCCGTGTCGAATCGCCGTGCCAGCGACTCGGGGTCATCCAGGTCGATATGCGGCACCTCGGGCGCCTGCTCCAGCGCGGCGGGACTCAGCCACGGCCGGGGTTCGTGCACGCCAATCTGCGGCATGGTGTGATCCACCCACGGCTGATCCCGCCGGATCGCCGCGACGATGAGGCTGACATTCGCCTTGTCGAGCCGCACGCGCCGGCCGTCGTGCATGACCAGCCGGACATCCGGGTATGGCTCGCCGTAGTGCGCCATCCACCGGTAGATCCGCTCCACCACCGCGAAGGAGTGCGCCGCGACGGTCAGGTTCACGAAGGGATCGTCGAATCCGAGCCCCTGCGAGTTGCGAATGTGGTGGATCTGCGCGTCCGGCACCTCGGAGATTGCCGAATTCACTTCGAACGCCAGGGATTCCGGCACCTCGAGCAAGAACCGGTAGGCCATCGTCACTATCTCCTCATGCTCGCCGAAGAACCTGCCCGGCGTTGTGTCGTCCGCGCGCACCGCACCGCGCGTGATTCGGGAACTGCTCCCGGTCGTCGACACCGGGGGGCGTGTGCAGACGATTGTACCAAGGGTTGCGCCACAGCCCGGCCGGTATGCCCGGCAGTCATGCCCCACAGAACGTACGTGCGCTGGCATCATCCGGAACCGGTGTGGTAGGGTCGCCCCGGTTCACTGCAACCACCCCCCTGGCGCCGTGGCTGGAGGTCCGGGGGCATCGTCGCACGCGGGATACCCCCGCCTCCTGACTGCAGAAAGGAGCAGGCACCACGCGCGACCGCCACGCAGGCGGTTGCGTTCGCGCGGCGCCCGCACCGGGCCGCGAACGATTCGAGGGAAGGGACACATACCCATGTCACATTCAATAGAGCCGTCCATCGTGACGGAGGGCGAAGCCTGTGCCGGTTTCCGCCACTGGTCGCCCACCGCGCGAGCCGTCCGGCTCCTCGTGGTCGGCATCGCGCTCGCCGGCATGCTCGGTTTCGCCGTGCCGGCAGGCGCGCAAACCGATCGCAACGCTGACGACGCGTCAACCGGAGAGACCATCGTCGATTTCGCAATGGGGTATGTCGGATACCCGTACGTATGGGCCGGCAACACCCCCGCCGGGTTCGACTGCTCGGGGTTCACGCAATTCGTGATCATGAACACCGTCGGGATCGACATCGGTCACGGCGTGCCGGGCCAGACCGCGTATGGGGCGTGGGTCGACTGGGGCGCGTGGCAACCGGGTGACCTGGTGTTCTTCGCGAACACGTACAGCGCCGGCATCTCCCACGTGGGGATCTACATCGGCGACGGGCAGTTCGTGCACGCCGAGAACGAGTCGACCGGCGTGACGATCTCCAGCCTGTATTCGAACTACTACAGCGGGCACTACTACGGCGCATACCGGATCGGGTAACGGGGCCGACACAGGACCAGCCGGCTTGCGCTTGCGTTGAAGCGGCGCCTGCCGGTACGGGTAGGCCGCGACCGGCGGATCGGTCGAACGACGGATCCGCCCTCATCTGGGCGCGTACCGGATCGGTTCGGATGCAGCATCAGTGCCTTCCGGCGCCATGGCCGAGGCGGGCTGATGTCGCGTCGACCCGGCTCGGCCCGCCGCAATGTCCTCGCCGTCGTCCCAGGTCATGCCCAGTCGCGCCAACTCGCGCTCCGGCGTTGATAGCACGTCCCGGCTGTCATGGCCGGCCCGGACCGCGAGCACGGCGAACGCGACAAGTACCACCACCGCGATCAAGAGTTCCATCGGCTGCTCCTCGTTGCGAGAATCCTCCGCCTCGAACCTCGTCCGGTCGTTATCGAGTCCCAGCCCGCAACGGAATCACTCCGTCTCCGGAGCCGGGTCGACACATGCTTGCCGATTCCTTCCAGGCGACGCACCGCCGCGCGCCACGGCAGGCGATGTCGCGTGTGCGGTGTCGAGGACGACCGCTGAAGACGAACCCGTGCCGCCCGGCAATGGAGAGCATCCCGCCGGTATTCAGCCTCGACCTGCATGCCAAATCGATCCATCACATTCCTGCCCTGCTCCCGGCGCGCCGGACCCTCCGGTTCCAGCCGGTTCGCTCGATCGTTTGTTGCTTGTGTCCCGTTGCGATAGTCAGGCGAGCAGGCGGATCATGGTGTAGTGCCCACCGTGACCTGGGGCTGCTGTACGTGGCGAGTCGGCTCGTGGACATGCCGTCCGACGACACTGCCCAGCCGCTGGATGCCGGTCACAATCGTTGCCTCATCGGATCTCGTGTAGTTCAGGCGAATATGGTGCGCGCCGCTGCCGTCGGGAAAGAACGATGGGCCTGGCACAAAGAGCACGCCTTTCGTCTCGAGCGACTCGCGCAGCAGGACATTGCTGTCGATGTGTTCGGGCAATGTTAGCCAGATGAACATGCCTCCTTCCGGCCGGCTCCACCCCACCCCAGGCGGCATGAAGCGCGCGAGGGCATCGAGCATCACATCGCGGCGATGCCGGTAGACGGGAAGGAGCTTTTCGACTTGCTTGCCAAAGCTCGCCGAGACCACCTCGTGCACGATCGCCTGGTCAAGCGTCGAACCGTGGAGGTCGGCGGCCTGCCGCGCGAGCACGATCTTCTGGACGACATCCCTTGCCGCGCAAATCCAGCCGACACGCAGGCCGGGCGCGATGGTCTTGGAGAATGTTCCGGTGTAGATCACGCACGAACGGTCGACATCCCCCACTCGTTCGATGTCGAGTGCCAGCAGGGGCGGCACGGGTTCGCCGTCGAATCGCAGCGCCTGGTAGGCGGCATCCTCGATCACGGGGATGTCGAGCGCGGCGAGTATGTCCAGGAACCGCTCCCGGTTCGCGAGTGAGACCGTTTCACCGCTCGGGTTCGCAAAGTCGGGGACGACATAGGCGATCGCCGGCGGTGGCGCGTCGCCTGGGGTGATGATGCCGTCGGCCGTTGGCCCCAGTCCATCTTCGGTGGGGAGCGTGACCGTGGCGTAGGTTGGCTCGTAGACGCTGAACGCCTGCAGTGCGCCGAGGTAGGTCGGCGCGGTGGTGAGGATGGCATCGCCGGGATCCAGGAACAGCTTGCCGAGCAGATCCAACCCCTGTTGGGAACCGGTGGTGATGGCGATGTTGTCAGTTGTACACGGAACGCCTAGGCGCGACATGTACCCGGCGATCCACTCGCGGAGCGGCTCGTATCCCTCGCTGACGGCGTACTGCAGCACGCCGGCTCGCCTGGCCGGATCCGCCATGATGCGAGACACCGCCTGTGCGAGCTCCTTGCCCGGAAAGAGCTCGGGATCGGGAATGCCGCCGGCAAAGGAGATGATGTCCGGGTGCCCCAGGAGCTTGAGAAACTCGCGGATCGCGGACGGCTCAAGACCGGCGGCACGATGCGCGAACGCACTGGAACGACTCCAGTCAATCACTGCGCGGGACGAGGTGTACATCCTGGCATGCTCCGAGCGAGAGACGAATCAATGCCCAGCATTGTATCTATGCACGATGTCGATGTCACTACTATTGTCACTATGACATTCGATAGGTATCATGGGGACATGAACGAGCATTGGACACCATCGCTGACCAGTGCCTACGGCACACTCCACGCCAGGCTGCTGCACGCCCTGCGGCGGGACATCGCCTCCGGCGCCCTGCACCCCGACGGCAAGATGCCGCCGCATCGCGAGCTGGCGCGACGGCTCGGGATCGGGGTTGGGACCGTCACGAGAGCTTATGCCGAGGCGGAGCGACTCGGTCTGCTGACAAGCACGGTCGGCCGCGGGACCTTCGTCGCCCGATCTGCGGCGCCGCTGACCGAGTCGGACTCGCTCTCAGGGCCTAACGGGTATGGAGCACCCATTGACCTTTCGCAGAACCTGCCATCTGTCGACCCCGTGGCCGGACGCTTGCGCGACGTGCTCCATCGGTTGCAGTCCCGCCCCGACATTGACCAGATCATGGCGCTACCGCCCCACGCCGGGATCGACGCACACCGCCAGGCGCTGGCCGGCTGGTTGCAAACGACCACGCAGTTCGCCGAAATCGACTGGCGCCACCTGATCGTGACGACCGGGGCACAACAGGCGATGGATCTGGCTGTCGACGCAGTGTGTCGGCCTGGCGACACGATCCTGACGGAAGCCGCCACGTTCGCCGGCATCCAGGCGATCGCGACGAACCGGGGGTTGCGCTGCTTCGGGGTGGCGATGGACCGCGAAGGCATTGACCCGGAGGCGCTCGAAGCGGCCGTTCGCGCGCACGGTGCCCGGGTGCTCTACTTCCAGCCGACGCTGCAGAACCCGACAACTCGCACCATGAGCTCAACGCGCCGTGCGGATATCGCCGCGATCGCGCACAGGCACGACCTCACGTTGATCGAAGACGCCGTCAGCGCCCCGATCGCCTTCGCGTTGGGCCAACATCAGCCCGACCTGTTGCCAGTAGCGATGCTGGCCCCGGAACGAACCTTCTTTCTCAGCAGCGTCTCCAAGGCGCTGGCGTCCGGGCTGCGGGTAGGCATGCTGGTGGTGCCCGACACCGCGCGGTTCGACCGCGTCTGCGCATCCATGCGTGCCGCGAGCTACGCCGCGGGAACGATCGGACCGCTCGTCGTGGCGCAGTGGATCAAGGACGGCGTCGCGGATCAAATCCTCGGCGCGATCGCCCAGGAGTCGTCGACCCGGCTGGCGCTGGCCCGGCGGATGCTTGGCGATGCGATCGAGCCGCCCTCGTTCCCCACGAGCCTGCACGCATGGCTGCCGATGACCGAGCTCCGCGCGGAGCGCGTGGCGAACAGCGCGCTCCGGCGAGGGGTCCTGCTGACACCGCCAGCGTCGTTCCTCATCGATGGAGCATCCGTATCGGGTCTGCGCCTGTGCCTGAACTCGATCGCCCGGCAGGAACTCGAGCCGGCGCTGCGCACTGTCCGTTCTGTCCTGGCCGACGAGATCGTCCCGGGGCGCACGTCGATCGTCTGAGCACGGCCGCACGACATGCGCGGCGTGGGCACGGACATTGGCGAATCGGCAAATGTTGGTACCATGGGGGCACCACGATCCGAGCCGTCACCACAAGGTGGTGGCGCAGTGAAAGGAAGCTCCCATGAGCAGCGACCAGCAGAATGGCACGATGCGGATTGAGTTCTGCACATCCTGAGGGTACGACAAGCGCGCCGCCAGTTTGGCGGAGCATATCCTGCACAACCGGCCGCTCGATGTCGCGGATGGGGTTACCCTCATCCCGAGCAGCGGCGGAGTGTTCGAAGTCACGTACCGTGGTGAGGTGATCTTCTCGAAGAAGGCAGAGGGGCGCTTCCCCGAGCAGGCGGAGATCAATACGGCGATGGACGCGGCGAGCTGACGTCCCGGAACGAACGTCGAACACCAAACACCGGGCAGAGAACTTGCCCGGTGTTTGGTGTGTGATTCCGAGTCCGGAACATCGCACGATGGTCCTGTCGGGACGGGTACCCGGTGGGTCCGCCGTCACTGGTCAGGTGGGCCCGTCCCTTGTGGACGGGCAGGATCGCCATCCCCGCCAGGAACCGATCCCGTGCCGGCTGTGCCCGGCGATCGCACACAGTCCCCCATCGTCGCGCCCGGGCCTACCAGCCAACGTTCCCTCAAGCAGACCCGGGCCCACCGGGTTCGCCCCTTGCCTGTCAAGGGAGTCAGGTTCGCGGCATGGCGCGCCACTCGTCGGCGAGGTAGTCGAAGACGACGAAGTTGTCGTATGTCCCCTTGT
>JAUIGA010000140.1 GCA_030430125.1 Chloroflexia bacterium
GTCGTTGGGTATTCGGGGGGGAAGGACTCGCTGGCGCTGCTGCTGGTGCTGGACGATCTGCGGCGTCTCGGGCGGTGCCGGTTGACCGTGGTGCATGTCGATCATGCCTTGCGCGACGATTCGGGGAATGATGCCGCGCGGGCGGTCGAGGTCGGCGACCGGCTCGGGCTGTCGGTGACGGTGCGGCGTCCCGAACGGCCGGTGATGGAGCTTTTCCCCGGTCGGGGTGTCGAGGATGCGGCGCGGTCGTACCGCTATCGCGCGCTTGCGTGGGTGGCTGAGGAATCCGGCGCCGACGCGATCGCGGTGGCGCATCATGCGGGGGACCAGGCGGAAACGGTGCTGCTGCACCTGCTGCGTGGTTCGGGGCTCGGCGGTTTGGCTGGCATGGCGTCGGACACGATGTTGCCGGTCCCGGGGGGTGTTCCAGGCGACGAGGTGCGTGTGGTGCGGCCGTTCCTGCACGAGTCGCCGGAGGCGCTGGTGAAGCTGGTCGCTGAATCCGGCGTGCCGGTGATTGAGGATCCGACCAACGCCGGGCGCGAGTTTCGGCGCAACCGTATTCGGCATGACCTCCTGCCATTGATGGAGCAGATCGCGCCTGGCGCCACGGGTCGTGTGGTTTCGCTTGCTGACCTCGTTCGGGAGGATGCGACAGCGATCGAAATGGTCGCATCGAGCGCGTTGCGAGAGGCGACGATCGGGGATTCGCTGGTGTGGACGAGCCTGAGACGCGCGCCGGCCGGGGTGCAGCGGCGGGTGGTACGGCTGTGGCTGCAGGGGAACACCGAAGTCGAGCATCTCACGCGGGATCGGGTCGACGCGGTCATCGCGGTGGCAAATCGCGGGGTGAGCGGCAGGGTTGTCGATCTCGGTGATGGCTGGCGAGTCCGGTATGTGCGGGAGCAGATAAACATCCTGCCGCCCGGTCGAGACGGGTAGGGTCGCGCATTCGATGCGGCGATCCCAATAGGCCCATGACATCGAGGCACATCTTGCGGTAATAGAACATATGTTCTAATCTGGGGATGGTGTTATCCGATCTTGCCACGAAGGGGTATCCATGGCTCCACGCATCACCCTGCTCACTCCCGGCGTCGATGACCTCGAGTGCCCGCTCGCATCCCATCGGGGTGGATGCAACCTGCCGGCCGGGCGCATTGAGGTCGGGTGAGGCAACGACTGGTCCACGACCGACGCTCCACGACTGGAGGCATCCCCACCCATGTCCGTTGCCTGCCTGCACATTCCGCACTTTGGCCTGCGGGTCGCCACGCTGACCCAGCCTCATCTCGACGGTCACCCGCTCATCCTCAGCGATCCGCACCACGGTCGCCCGAGCGTGCTGGACGCCACCCCTGAGGCGCGCCAGAAGGGCATCCGTATCGATCTCTCGCTGCGCGAGGCGACCGCGCTCTGTCCGAGCGCCATGGTGCTCGCGCCTGATCCTGTCGCCGAGCACGAGCAGATCCGCGTCATTGCCGCCGCGCTCGATGCGATCAGCCCGCTCGTCGAACCCGATGCCGGCGATGCCGGGACCTGGTACATCGATCTCACCGGTCTCGGGCGTCACTTCACGTCGACTCGCGAGGCGGGCGAATGCATCCTGCGCCTGGTGAATCCCGTCCTGCGCCCCCGGGTTGGGGTCGCGATCGGCAAGTTTGCCGCCCGGGCTGCCGCCGGTCGCGGCGCACCGGGCACCGTCTCGCTCATCCCTCCCGCCAGAACCCGGGATTTCCTGGCGAGCGCGCCGATATCGTTGCTGCCGCTCGACGCCGGCACCCTCCACGAGCTTCACCTGATGGGTATCGAGACATTGGGGCAGTACGTCGCCATTCCACGTGCGAAGATCGGTGCCCGGTTCGGCCCCGCCGGCCAGCAGGCACGGGATTTGGCCACCGGCGACGCGCACGACCCCGTCACTCCGTCGCCCCGCACGTTGACCGTCACGGAGCAGATGGAGCTGCCCGCACCGGTCACGCATCACGATGTGTTGATGTTCGTACTCAAGCAGCTCGTCTATCGTGCATTCAGATCGCCCGACCTGCGGTATCGCCAGGCGCGGGAAATCACCATCCGCGCCGGACTGGAACACGGCCGATCGTGGGAGCGGGGGATGGTCTTCAAGGATGCCTACGGCCCTGACCGGCTTGTCCGGGCGATCGGGTTGCGCATGCAGCATCTGGAGCTGCCCGGCGCGATCGAGACGCTCGCTGTCGAGATTCACGGTATCGACGAAACGACCGCGCGCCAGGTGATGCTGCCCGCGCTGCGCCCGCGTCACCTCGCGCCACTCTCGCACGCCGTGTCGATGCTCAAGCAACGATACGGTCTCTCGCCGCTCTTCCGTATCATGGAGGTGGAACCGTGGTCTCGCATTCCGGAACGCCGTCACGCCCTGGTCAGCTTCGACCCCTGAACCGCCCGAGGCAGGTGGAAGTCGTGGTCGAGGAGCGTCGTCCGGTCGCGCTCATCGAGCCGCCACATCGGCATCGTATCGAGCGAATCCAGGACACCTGGATTATCGACGACGAGTGGTGGCGCGATCCGATCAGCCGCCAGTATTTCCAGGTGCTGCTGGAGGGCGGAATCGTCCGCACCATCTACCACGACCGCACCAGCGACACCTGGTTCGCGCAGCGGTACTGAGCGTGACGGGAGCTGCCCCGTAGGGATCGGCCTCGTGCTGGTCCGATTATCGACGTGACAGACATTCGATCAGAGGCCCGAAGGTCCGTGTCATGCTGGTGGGCCCGGCTTGCTGTGGGTGGGAGGGAGTTACAGGCATGAGACGGCGCGCTCCACATCAGCGTCACGCCGAGCCTGCCGAGGATTCCTCCCCGGCTGCCACGTCCTTCCGGAGGAGGGGAGAACCGCCCCACCCCTGACCCCTCCCCTCTGACTCCCCTCCAATGGAGGGGAGAACCCGCCCCGTCCCGGGGACCCTTCGCTCCGCTCAGGGTGACGGTTGGGGGGATGGCGCGCTGGCTCGACGTCGGGGCCCAGTGATCCAGGCCGAACTCATGCCGGTCCCCACGAACGACCGCTACAGACAGCAACTCTCCGGGACCAAGATGACATGTACACCGAGCTGCACCTGCACACGTCATTCTCCTTCCTCGACGGCGCCTCCCAGCCGGACGAGCTGATCCGGCGCGCGGCGGATCTCGGATACACCGCGCTTGCCATCACCGATCACGACGGCGTGCACGGCGCCCTCGAGTTTGCCCAGCTCGCCGAGACTGCCGGGATCCAGCCCATCACCGGCGCGGAAGTCACCATGGCGGATGGATCGCACCTCACGCTGCTCGCCGAGACGCCGCAGGGGTACAGCAACCTCTGCCGCGTGCTGACCCACATCCACCACGGCCGCAACCCGGCGGCCATCCCGCTGCCCGGCCAGGAAGACGAGCCTGCAGGCGACCCGGAACTCAACCCGCCACTGGGCGACTACGCCGAGGGGATCATCCTGCTCACCGGTTGCCGTCACAGCCAGATCTGCCGGGTTGTTGATGGCAACAACATGGATGCGGCCCGGCACATCCTGGACCGGTACATCGACTGGTTCGGTCGCGACAACGTCTTCGTCGAGTTGCAGCACAACGAGGTCTTCGGCGATACCGATCGCATTCGCTCCCTCGTCGACCTGGCGACCAGCCTGGAAGTCGGGTATGTGGCGACCGGAAATGTCCACTACCACACAGCCGCTCGCCATCGTCTGCAGGATGTGCTCGTCGCCATCCGTCATCGCGCCACGCTTGACGACTGTCATCGCGAGCGCCGGCCCAACGCTCGCTTTGCGCTCGCCTCGCACGAGGAGATGAAGCGTCGGTTCGCCGAATGGCCGGAGGCGATCGCCAACACGCGGGTCATCGCCGATCGCTGCGCGGCGTTTCGCATCAGCCGCGACCTGAGCTACACCTTTCCCGGGTACGACACCAGCAGCCATGAATCCCCTGACGAGCATCTCGCCCGCATCTGTTGGGAAGCCTTCGAAACCCGCTACCGCGATCACGATCGGCGAGGGGAGGCGAGCCGGCGGGTGCGGGAGGAGCTGCGCCTCGTCTCCCATCACAACCTCGCCGGTTTCTTCCTCATCTATCGAGACCTGCTCGAGCTCGCCCGGGAGGTCGCGACCGAGATTCGGGGAGGTTCCATGTCCAACTCCCGGCGATCGCTGCCACCGGGGCGCGGGCGTGGCTCATCGGTCAGCTCGGTGGTCTGCTACCTGATCGGATTGTCGCCGGTCGATCCGCTCGCCCACGATCTCTACGTCGGTCGCTTTCTCAACGAGGAGATGCCGTCGATCCCGGACATCGATCTCGATTTTCCGCGGGAGATTCGCGAGCGCCTGATTGAGCGTGTCTACGACGTTTATGGCGCAGACCATGCCGCGCTGGTCTGCGCCTTTTCGACCTACCGGCTGCGCAGTGCCGTGCGAGATGTTGGCAAGGCGCTCGGGCTCCCCCTCGCCGATCTCGACCGTATCGCCAAGCTCAGCGAGCCACGGTCGGCCGGAGACCTGGCCGAGGAGCTGGCGCGGCTGCCGGAATATGCGGCACGCCGCCACGCGCCCCCGTGGTGTCACCTCATCGAGCTCGCGAAGCAGCTTGCCGGATTTCCCCGGCATGTTACCCAGCATGTCGGGGGAATGATCGTCTCTGCCACACCGCTGAACGAGATCGTCCCGATCCAGCCCGCCGCCATGGAGGGGCGCTTCATCTGCCAGTGGGACAAGGATTCCTGTGAGGATGCCGGCTTCGTCAAGATCGACTTTCTCGCGCTGGGCATGCTCTCGCTGGTCGAGGAGTGCCTGGACCTGATCGATATGGTGGAGGATGAGGCGGTCGACCTCAGCCAGATCGACTTCGATGATCCTGCTGTCTTCCGCATGATCCAGGAGGGCGACACCGTCGGTGTCTTCCAGGTCGAGAGTCGCGCCCAGATCCAGATGCTGCGCCGCACCCTGCCCGAAACGCTCAAGGACCTCGTCGTCCAGGTGGCGATTGTCCGCCCCGGCCCGATCGTCGGTGGCGCCGTCACGCCCTTCGTGGAGCGTCGCGAGAACCCCGGCTATGTAACCGAATACGATCATCCCCGGCTGGAGCCACTCCTGAAGGAAACGCTGGGTGTCATCCTGTATCAGGAGCAGGTCGTGCAGGTGGCCGAAGCGCTTGCCGGGTTCACCGCCGGCCAGGCCGATCAACTCCGCCGCGCCATGACCCGCAAGCGCTCCGCCGAAGCGATGGAGGCGATGCGCGACGCGTTCATGGAAGGCTGCCGGGACCAGGGCGATGTCGAGCCCGACATCGCCGAGCATGTGTTCGACAAGCTCACGGGTTTCGCCGAGTACGGTTTCCCCAAGAGCCACGCGGCGGCCTTCGCGCTGCTTGCGTACCAGTCTTGCTGGCTGAAGTACTACTATCCGGCCGAATTCCTGTGCGCCCTGTTGAACAACCAGCCGATGGGGTTCTATGCGCCGCATGTCCTGGTCAACGACGCCAGGCGGCACGGCATCCGCGTGTTGCGTCCCGACATCAACACGAGCATGGTTCCCTGCACGGTGGAGGGACGGCGGACGGTCCGCATTGGACTTGCGTTCGTGAAGGGGTTGGGGGAGGAGGCCGCCAGCGCGATCGTGCGGGAGCGAATGGCGCATGGGCCATTCCGGTCGCTCTCCGATCTCATCCGCCGGGTGCCACTGCGGCGGGAAGCCGTGCGCCACCTCATTGCCGCCGATGCCTGCCAGGACTTCGGCATGCAGCGGCGCGAGATGATCTGGCAACTCGGTCTCTTCATCCCCTCGCGCTCGTCTTCGAAGGGCCGCAGGCACAAGACGCCCGGCCGCCAGCTTTCGCTTGCCCTGCCGACCGAGCAGGACATGGTCGAATTGCCGCGTACATCGGCATGGGAGCGCATGGCCGACGAGTACCGCATCCTCGGCATGTCGACGACCTTTCACCCCATGGCACTGCTGCGCCCGAGGGTGCCGAACGGCATGGTCTCGACCCGTGACCTGCATGCGATGGCCGACGGCGCCCCGGTTCGGCTGCCTGGCCTCATCGTCTGCCGCCAGCGGCCCGCGACCGCCAAGGGCATCACCTTCCTGTTGCTTGAGGATGAGTTCGACCTTGTCAACATCGTCGTCCACCCGTGGCTCTACGAGCAACAGCGACATCACGTCCGCGCCACGCCGCTGCTGGTGGTACACGGCCGGCTGCAGAAGACGAAGAACACCATCAATATCGTGGCGGGGCACGTGCAGCCGATCGAGGACATGCAGCTCGTCTACCCCTATGATGGCCGTGATCCGAAGCGCGGGCATCCGCTGGATCAGCCCAACCCGGAGGTAAACCCAGGCGCGATCGAGCTTGTGCGACTGTCGGACCGGGTGGAGGAGGGGCCGCGCAAGCTCACGGATATCCGCGCCGTCAGCCCGGACTCGCACAACTACCGGTAGTGCTCGTGCGTTCTTCTCTGTGAGAGATGAACGGGTTGCCCCGGCGGGACTCCGCTCGTATCCCCCATGCGTGCAGCCGACAGACGAGCGGCCGTGAGCATACACTAGGCCGCAGCGAGCACGTGCTGATCGATTCGGAGGGCAAACGGCATGACCCACCACGAGGACAACGATACGGATACGGAGCAGCCAGCACCCGCTATCCCAGACGAAACGCGAGCGGATGGCGTGGCCAGGGTGCTGATTCCGGAGCGAGATATCCAGCACGAGGTCCAGGCGATCGCCCGGGAGCTCGACGGGGAGTACCGGGATGACCGGCCGCTGCTGATAGGTGTGCTGAAGGGTGCCGCCTCGTTCCTGGTCGACGTCATGAAGCACATGACGATCCCGGTCGAAATCGACTTCATGGCGATATCGAGCTACGGCGCATCGACCACGTCGTCGGGTGTCGTCCGCATTCTCAAGGATCTCGACCAGGAAATCGTCGGGCGTCGCATTATCATCATTGAGGACATCGTCGACAGCGGCCTGACCCTGCAATACCTGCTCGATCTCCTCAGGCGGAGGGAACCGAAGGATATCCGCGTCGTCGCACTCCTGAAAAAGAACAAGCCGAACGCCGTCGACGTGCAGGTCGACCGTGTGGCGTTCGAGATACCGGACGAGTTCGTGGTTGGCTACGGGCTCGACTACGCCGAAATCTACCGGAACCTGCCGTACGTGGCGGTGCTCGACCCTGAAGTGTATTCCGAGGCGTCGGTGAAGGCGGAACCGGAATAGCCTCGGGACCTTGCTATACTCACGCCAGTGTTGACGTAACGCCTGAGTGGGTGTTCGCCATCAGTTCTCATCGCCATGACCAACCTACGGAGACGTCAGCATGCCACGACGAAAATGGATGCGCAGCGGTGCCATCTGGATCGTCCTCATCGTCGCGACACTCGCTGTGTGGCTTGCGTTCTCGGGCGCGAGCAACGACGCAGACCACGTCGACTTCACGTCCGAAGTCCTGCCTGCTATCGAGGCGGGTGAGGTCGAACGCCTGGTGACACAGGAAGGCTCGTCGACGGTCGAGGTGCACTATCGGGATTCTGGACGAGACATGACCGAATCCCGGCTGCCGCCGGACACGAACATCATTGAGGTGTTCGACAGTGCCGGTATCACGCCGGACGCCGTGCCGATCGAGGTGAAGGCGGCAAGCCGATGGGGTGCGATCCTCGGCGGCCTGGCGCTGTTCCTGCCGCTGCTGTTCCTGCTCGGCATCTTCCTGCTGATCATGCGGCAGAGCCAGGGCGGCAGCAACCAGGCGATGTCCTTTGGCAAGAGCAAGGCCCGCCTGTTCTCCAGCAACCGGCCGACCGTGACCTTTACGGACGTTGCCGGTGTCGACGAGGCCAAGGAAGAACTTGCCGAAGTCGTCGAATTCCTGAAGTATCCGGAGAAGTTCGCGTCGCTCGGTGCGCGCATCCCGCGAGGCGTGCTGCTGGTCGGTCCGCCGGGTACAGGAAAGACGCTGTTGTCGCGTGCGGTCGCTGGCGAGGCCGGTGTGCCGTTCTTCAGCATCTCCGGTTCGGAATTCGTCGAGATGTTCGTCGGCGTTGGCGCGAGTCGCGTCCGCGACCTGTTCGACCAGGCCAAGCGCAATTCGCCCTGCATCGTGTTCATTGACGAAATCGATGCCGTCGGTCGCCAGCGTGGCGCCGGGCTGGGCGGCAGCCACGACGAGCGCGAACAGACACTTAACCAGATCCTGGTCGAGATGGATGGCTTCGACAGCAGCACGAACGTCATTATCATCGCGGCGACGAACCGGCCGGACG
>JAUIGA010000141.1 GCA_030430125.1 Chloroflexia bacterium
CCTCGAAGTTGCGGAAGTGATTGAGATTCACATGCAGTTCATGGAGCGAACAGGTGTCCGCTCACAAGGCATCCGCACGCTGGATGAACTGGAATCCGCGGTGACCTGGCCACGAATGGCGGCATATTACGGAGATGCGGATCTGATCCGGCAGGCAACCGTCCTCGCGGTGGGTCTTTCACAGAATCAACCGTTAGTCGATGGTAACAAGCGAACCGCATTCGCCGCTGCGGATGCATTTCTGCGGCTCAACGGATACAAGACCCGTGGCAATGGCATCGAGTTCGCAAAACAACTCGAAGTCGTCGCCGAGCGAACCGGCACCCTCGACGAGGCGACCGATCAGTTCGAGGCATGGCTGCGCGAGAACACCATCCCTCGCACGGCTGAATGAGCCACCGACCGATTGATCGTCCCATAAAGTCAGATAGAGTCAGATTCCGCTGGGCTCGCCCCACCAGTGGGCGCGGCCCACTAGGCGGTCATGTGCCGTTGGGCAGTGTCTTTCCGACGAGCCCCAGTCGTTCAAGCACATCCCAGTGGAGCTTCCGGACATGGTTGCAGGTCAGCGTGCGCGGGTCGACCCACCGTACCGCGATGATCTCCCCAGGGTCTGGACGCCACGTTGGGTCGGGGACGTCGCTCACCGTGCCGCGCACGAGCATCGACACCGCGTGGTGGTGCTTGCCCGACGGACTGCGGATGAAGTGGTCATCGATGTACGCAAGCGATCCGGCATCCGGGGTAAAGCGATACCCCGTCTCCTCGTACACCTCGCGCACGCTTCCTTCCAGCAATGTCTCCTCCGGTTCCAGCTCGATTCCGCCACCGGGCAGCGTCATGCCAGGCCCCGCCGAAACGATCTGGTCGACCAGCAAGACCTTCCCGTCCCGCTCGATCAGCGCGTAGACGGCGATACGCCACGACACCGGCGCGTTGGACGGGCGAGCATGCGAAACCAGTGCCTGGTCGAGATAGCGATGTGTCACGAACAGTCTCCCCTGAAATATCCAAGCCGCTCCAGCAAGTCCCGTTGAGGTCCGATCATCTCGCCTCTTCGCAGGGATAGCGGGTCGACCCAGGCCACGCGCGCGATCTCGTCGTCGGGTGCAGTCCAGTCATCGTCGGGCTCCGCGACGATTCTGCTCCTCACTGCGAAGGTCAGAATGTGCCAGTAGCTCCCGGATGGCGGTCGCAGGAACGCGTCATCGACCAGCGTGAGCGTGGCTGCATCCGGCTCGATCGCGTACCCGGTTTCCTCATGCACCTCACGGACGATGCCCTCCAGGACGGTTTCCTCAGGTTCGAGCCGGATGCCGCCCCCCGGCAGATCCCATCGCCAGCGCGAGGGCAGCACGGTCTCCACCATCAACAGACAACCACCTCGTTCGATCACGGCGTACCCACCGATGCGCCATGCCACCGGCTCGCGTGAGGGTCGCTCGTGCGCGTTCCCCTGGATGTCTCGGTACCGCGTCATTTGTCCGCGTCCCCTGGATCGTCCGCCAGGATCGCGTCCCGAAGTGCAATCAACTGGGGGGATTCGAGCTCGTGCTCCGCCATCTGTGTGAAGCCTGACAGCGGCAGGCTCGGGTGCGACCGCGCGTACTCGCGGGATTGCAGGAACGCCTCGAACCGATCGACATCCTTGACGAAGCGCGCCTCGGGTGTCTCCTGCGCCTCGTACTCCCGCCACAACGCGGCAATCTCGTCACCGGCATCGTCGGGCATCATCGCGCGGAGCGTCGCCATCGCCGCAGCCTCTTCTTTCGACTTGGCTGCCTTGTCCTGCTCGGTGCGGATGTGCCGGCGACTGAAGAAGTCATGCACCGCCTCGACATCGTCGGCGGGCGGCACGTCCTGCCGGGCGTACGGCGGCGGGTCGCCGGTGATCGCTTCGGCGAGGTCGTGGACCAGCGCCAGCTTGAGCACACGATCGCGGTCGAGCGAGGCATCCGCCGTCAGCCAGCCGATCAGGGCGGTCATCAGCACGTGATCGGCAACGGACTCCGCCTCGGCGCTGGGCACGCCGCGATCGAGCCATCCGGTACGGGGTGTCGCCTTGAGTTGAAGCAGGTGGCGCAACACCATCATAACATCTCGGCGCTCGCTCACGATGCCCGCCCAAGGTGCTCGCGCAGGAAGGCCACCGCCGCATCCCATGCGCGCTGACTGGTCCCGAACGTCGCCGCCGCCGGATCAAAGGTGAGGAACCCGTGACCGGCATCGGGGTAGACCGTGAACGTATGCGGCCTGTTATGCCGGGTCAGTGCCTCGTCGTAGGCCCGAACGTTCTCCATCCCCACACCGGCGTCCCCGTCGCCCCAGAGGCCAAGCAGTGGGGTGTTGACGGCCGCGACCTCGGTCTCGTCGATCGGTCGCACCGGCGCGTTGTCCGTGGCGGGTTTCGCGGGGAAGCCGTAGAAGGCCACGCCGGCGGCAGGGGCCGGCGTCCGTGCCGCCAGCAGGAAGGTCAGGGTGCCGCCCATGCAGAACCCGACGGTCGCGAACGACCCGTTGCCATGCTCGTGACCCGCCAGCCAATCGGCAACCGCGACAAGGTCGCCGAGCTGGTCCGACTGGACCGCCCGTGCGGCGCGCGCCATCACCGCCTCGCGGTCGGGTTCGACGAGCGGCGCTGCACGGTGAAACAGGTCGGGCAGCGCCACCAGGTATCCCTCGGCGGCGAGCCGTCTCGCGGCATCGTGATAAAACGCATTCGCCCCCCAGACATCGTGCATCAGCACGACTCCGGGGAGCCCCGACGTGGCGCCCTCGGGCTCAATCAGCGTCACCGGGATCCGGTCGTTATCTCGCTCCACGATCGCGGTCGACTCGGTCAGCGGCGCCCCGCCGGATACCGGTTTCGGGCAGGTCTCGTGGCACATCTCGCCATCCTCATTTCGTTACGGTCGGCGTCCACCATCGAATCATGGCGCCATGGTGCCGCACCGCGGCGGAACCTGTCGATGCCAACGCCTGCTCCGGGTGGTGCCAACCGGCGCAACCTGTGCGACACTCGCGGCGTCGCGACCTGCCGACCACCATCCTTGCCGGGACTCCGATGCAACGAATCATTCCCATGAATATCCCGCCGCTCCACGAATTGACGCGGTCGGGCTTCGCCGGCTGGCGCATGCTCGCGCTTGCGTGGCTGGCCGTCTTCTTCACCGGGCCGGGCCAGACCTACGGCACATCGGCGTTCGTCGACCCCATGATCGCCGACCTCGACATGTCGCGATCGCTGTTCTCGACCCTCTATTCAATCGGCACGCTGGCCAGCGCCGTGACCCTGATGGTCATGGGGCGCCAGATCGACAACCGCGGCGCCAGGCTGGTGCTTGCCGGGGCCACGGCGGGACTGGCACTCGGCGCGTTCACACTGGGGCTGGCGAACGGCCCGGTGCTCGTGCTGATCGGGTTCGCGCTCACCCGGGCCTGCGGGCAGGGGCTGATGGGGCTCGCCACCCGCACGTTGATCCCCAATTGGTTTGTCCGGCAGCGCGGGCGCGCGTTTTCGGTACTGGGGTTGGCATCCACATTCAGCCTGGCGCTTGTACCGCCGGTCCACGAACGGATGATCAGCTGGTTCGGCTGGCGAACGGCGTGGATGGTCGACGCTGCGTTTCTCGCCATCATCCTTGTGCCGCTCTTCTACCTGTTCGTGCGCAATCGCCCAGAGGACATCGGCCAGTTCCCCGACGGCGAGAGACCCATCGGCGACGAGGCCATCGCCGCCGCCAGCGCGGAAGCCCAGCGGGGCATGACCCTGCGCCAGGCATTTCGCACCTATCCGTTCTGGGGCCTGGTGGGGGCCAGCGTTGTGCCCTCGCTGGTCGTGACAGGGCTGGCCTTCAACCAGGTTGCGATCTTCACCGACAAGGGCATGCCGTCGTCTCTGGCAGCGACGACGTTCTCGATCGAATCGCTGGCCGCGTTGCCAACCACGATCGCGGTCGGGTGGCTGGTCGATCGCTACCCCGTTCGATACGTGATGGTCGCGGGTCAGGTCGCCCTCGCGTTGGCGATGGTGGCCCTCCTGTTGTCGAACGGAGTCGCGCTCGCGCTGGTGTATGCCGCGCTGCGTGGAGCGTCCGGCGCGCTGTGGATGATCGGCGCCGATGTGGCGTGGCCGCAGTACTACGGGCGGCGCCATCTCGGCAGCATTCGCGGCTTCGGTTTCGGTGTCGGCGTCTTCGGCGCGGCGCTCGGGCCGCTGCCGTTCGGCATCGCCTACGACACGCTCGGCGGCTATACCCCGGCGATCGCCGCCCTGCTGGCGCTGCCGGTGGTGGCGGCGATCGCGGTCTGGTTCGCGCGACCGCCGCACCTGCCCGACCCCGATCTCCACCAACCGGTCGCCGCCACGTAGGGTTGCCCGTCGTGGCAGATACCTACGCTTCCACGAACAGCAGGCACACCGCCGATGGAATGTCGCGGCGTACCGCCTCCCGCGACAGCAGTCCGGTTTCCGGATCGGGGATCAGCACCGCCATGGTGTCCGACTTCTGGTTGACAACCAGCAGCCGGTTGCCATCCGGGTCGAGCGCGAAGTTGCGCGGAAACGACCCCTCGGTCGAGGCGAATCCCGCGACCCGCAGCGAGCCGGTGCCCGCATCCACCGCCCAGGTCACGATGCTGTCGTGCCCGCGGTTGGAGCCATACACCACCTGCCCGCCGGTATCGGCAATGACGTGTGCGCAGTATGTTTCCCCGGCGTACCCGTCTGGCAGCGACGTGATCGTCTGCCGGATACTCAGCACCCCGCTCGACGCATCGTAGTCACAGACGTCCAGGGTGTTGTCGAGCTCGTTGATGACATAGACCGTGCCGCGGTCGGGGGAAAACGCGATGTGCCTCGGCCCCGCGCCCGGCGCGGTGGACATGGCCCGAAGCCGCGTGAGGGTACCGCTCTCGTCGTCGAAGGTGTAGGTGATGACCTCATCGGCGCCCAGGTCGGTGGCGAGCACGTAGCGGCCATCGGGGGTGGTGAGGATCATGTGCGCGTGCGGCCCCTCCTGGCGACCCGGGTTCACGCTCGCGCCCGTATGCTGCACGACGCAGGTCGGCTCCTCCAGGCTCCCGTCGGCGACGATCGGCAGCACCGCGACCGATCCGCTGCCATAGTTGGCCACCAGCACGTGGGCCCCGGCAGGGTGGACACTGAGATGACACGGCCCATTGCCGCCGGAAGGCTGCCGGTTCAACGGCGTCAATCGGCCGGTTTCCAGGTTGCGCGCGAACGCGGCCACCGCGCCGCCGGTCTCTTCGCAGACAGCGTAGAGGTGCCGGTCGTCCTCGCTGGTCGCGAGAAACGTTGGGTTGGCGATATCGTCGACGGTCTGGATGTGCTCGATCGCTCCGGAGTCATCATCATACCGGTAGACCTCGATGCCACGCGCGCGACCGAGTGGTGGCTCGGTGTACGCACCTGTATAGAGAAACGTCATGCCTGGCGATCTCCTTCGGTAACGCTTGCGTTCTCCTACGAATGATCGGGAGAATCCTGCCTGATGTCAATTGAACACCGTGAAGGCATCGGAGACATTGCACACTCGGGAGCTGCCAGCCATTATCCGGGCACGTAGCTAGCGCACCCGTGGGCGGTGATGGCCCTTTCATCTGCCATGCTCCAGACACCCCGATTCATGGCACCGCGCCAAACGTGGAACTGACCACCGAACGCCCTCACCGCGACGACAACGGGCGCTTGCGCCAAACTTCGTACGTTCGCGGAAAATAGGCCGGCCCAAGTCGTTGACAACGAGTCACAGCTGTCATATGATGCAAGTGCATCGGGAACGTGGTCCCGGAGCGGAGGGGAAACCCAAAGCACCGGTGAAGATACGACCCGATGCATCTTTGTGTGCGGATTCTGGCGGCAAGACGCTCCCGGTGAGACATCACCGCTATCCGGACAGTTCCCTCGCCGGCACGTCGACGTTCCCCATGGCGAGCGTCTACGAGCGGAGGGGATCCATCCTGTTCGCTGCGTCGACGATCTCGAGAAGCAGGTCAACCAGGCGACTCGGGGCGGTGATCATCGCACCTTGCACGGTCGCAATCGCGCCTCTCCCTGAATCCGCCGCGGAACATCTGCTGCGCGGTGTCAGTCGCCGTGCCGTTCGTCGGAATGATCCACGCTGTCGATGAATGCGTCCGCTTCGATCTCGATCAGCCAGGCCGGATCGATGAACCGGCTGACCTGGTACATGACCAACGCAGGACGAATCTCCTCGAAGACCGCGCCGTGAATCCGACCGACCACTTCCCAGTCGTCGATGTTCACGAGCATGTTGCGTGTGCGCACGACATTGTCGAGAGACGCCCCGGCCTCCTTCAGCGCTCCCTCGATGATCTCGAGGCAACGCCGGGTCTGCGCCTCGATGTCGCCGACACCGACTGTTGCGGCGTGTTCATCGGTCGCAGCCGTCCCTGTATCCCACACATGGCGCCCCATCCGCACGGCGCGCGAGTATCCCATGCGCGGCTCCCACGCATTTCCTGACGAAATGTTCTGTCGCGCCATGACTGCCGGTCCTTTCGCTGCTGCCCCTGCATGACGCTGCCAACGCCGCAGGACCCAGACCAAGGCGTAGAACCCGACCGCCGGGAATCGCCATCCGGTCCCGGAGCGACATCAGCGACGGATCACTACACCGGCGGCCAGGTGAGCATCCAGCCGCCGTCGACGAAGAAGGTCGAGCCGGTGCAGTAGCTGGCCGCATCCGACGCCAGGAACAGCGCCATGCCGGCGATGTCGTCCGGCTGGCCGGCCCGGCGCAGCGGGATCTGCGCCTCAGCCGACCGTAGATACTCCTCGTCGACCCAGGCGCGGCTGTTCATAGGCGTCAAGATCATCCCCGGCGCAATGTCGTTCACCGTGATGCCGTGACCGGCCAGCTCGATCGCCTGTGTCCGCGTCAGGTTGCGCAGACCCGCCTTGGACACACAGTAGGGACCGGATCCGGGCCAGCAGGACTCCTCGTGCACCGAGCTGATGTTGATGATGCGGCCACCCGCACCCTGTGCGATCATCCGGCGGGCTGCCTGCTGCGAGCACAGGAACGGGCCGGTGAGATTCGTGCGCAGCACCCGGTCCCACACCGCGATGTCGAGCTCGTGGAGGTTGCCCCCACCGCTGCCCACACCCGCGTTGTTGACGAGGATATCGACGCGGCCGAAGACAGCATCTGCCTCTTCGAACATGCGCTCGACCTCGTTCTCGCTGCCCACATCCGCCTGCACCACGGTCGCCAGGCTTCCGGCCCTGCGGACCGCTGTGGCGGTTTCCTCGGCCCCCTCCTCGTCCGAGTAATAGTGAACGACAACGTTCGCGCCGCTCGCCGCGAAACGAAGGGCGATACCCCTCCCGATCCCGCTGTCGGATCCGGTCACCAGGGCCACCCGTCCGTCCAGACGCAATTCCATCCTGCACCTCGTGCTCACATTCGATCGGTTCACGCTTCCGTCGATGATCGCGAGGCGCGGGGTGGGTGTCAATGCAGAGTGGCTCCAGCTAGGCAGGCGCCACGCCGGAACCGATGGTGACGCGAGCGGTGAACTGCAGGCCGTCTGAATCCTCGACGCCGCCAAGCACCTGCAGGATGTCGCGCTCGATATCGGACCGCGGCCCGGCAGGAACGTCCGGGCCACGGTTGACCATCTCCATCCAGAATGTCAGCAGCGTCGCCGGCGGCCCCGGCCAGGTCATGCGCACGACCGGCTGGTCTTCTCGCACATCTGCAAAGCCGGCCGCCTCGAGCGCGGCGGCAAGGATGCCGGCCTCGGCGAAGCGCATCGGCCACGGCGCCTCCTTCGGGTTCTCCGGGACGGGGCTGGGGCCGAGGTGGCGGGCAAGGATCTCGAAGAGTGGCTTCAGGTGGGTGTTGTCCTCGATCGGTCCCCAGCCGGCGAAGGCGGCTCGGGCGCCGGGCCGAAGCACGCGACGGTTGCTCGTCAGACCGGCCGTGAGGTCCGGGAAGAACATCGCGCCGAAATGGCATGTAGCGGCGTCGAAGATTCCGTCTGGATATGGAAGCGTGGCCGCGCTGGCCTGGGCTATCTCGACGTTGGATAGCCCCGCCTCCGTGACGTTGATCCTCAGGGCGCCGAGCAGGACCGGCGATGGGTCAACGGCGGTGACATGCCCCTCCGGGCCGACTCGCTGGGCCAGCATCAGGGTAGGGATGCCCGAGCCGCAGCCGATATCGATGACGCGGTCACCCGGCTCGACGCCGGTGGCCTCGATGACAGCGTTGGATGTCAC
>JAUIGA010000142.1 GCA_030430125.1 Chloroflexia bacterium
TTTTCGCCGAGGCCGAGAAATCCGCCGGCCCCGACCTCCATGAAGCGCACCTTCGTCTCCTGATCATCGATCATGAGATCGTCGACCGCGCCAACCTCCTCGCCGGCTTCGTCGACAACGGTACGGCCGCGAATATCCTCACCCGGATCCGCGAGGGGCAATTCGGTATCGTCCAGCTTCATCATGCTGGCCCGCATCTGGTCAGTCATATCAAGCTGCCTCCTTCGACCGTGAGCCATCATCCCACTCGCGCCGCATCTGGACATCGGTTCGGAATCGGCGGTGCGCGGCGCGAGCCAGTCAGGACCGGCGGGAACGGCTCGCTGTCCACCCCGTGCCTCGCACGTGGCATGCCACCCGGCAGCAAACACCATCACCCCGCCCGGCGATGCCGGGCGGGGTGATGGCATTGGCGCTGGACCGGCGACGGGCAACACCGATCCATGACTGGCCTGGGATGCAGGCTAGCTATCGCCGCCGATCAGCCCATGCTCCTCGAGGAAGGCACGAGCAACGTCAACCGGCTCGTTGCCACCGTCATCGACCTGGAAGTTCAGGTCGGCCATGGTGGCGTCGTCGACCTGACCGGAGAGCTGGTTGAGGATATCCGCCACTTCAGGCGACTCCGCAAGCAGTTCCTGACTGACGACCGGAGCCGCGAAGTACGGCGGGAAGTACCCCATGTCGTCCTCGAGCAGCACCAGGCCGAGCGCCGGGATGCGGCCATCCGTCGCGAAGGCGGAGATGGCATCCACATCGCCCTCGGAAAGAGCGCTGTAGAGCAGACCGGGATCGAGCCCCTGATCGTCACCGAACTCGAATCCGTAGGTCTCCTCGAGTCCCGGCAGGCCATCTGGCCGGACGAGGAACTCCTGCGTCGCGCCGAAGGTCATGTCCCCGGCGACGCCTTCAAGGTCCGACACGGTCTGGAGGTCGTTGGCCTCCGCCGTTTCCGCCGTCACCGCGACGGCGTAGGTGTTGTTGAAGCCCCACGGATCGAGCCATTCAACTCCGAATTGCTCTGGGTATTCACTGGCCACGATGTCGTAGACCGGATCCTGCCCCGCCGCCGCGACCGGGGTGGCCCCAGCCTCGGCTTCAGGCAGATCCTGCCCAAGGATCGCCAGCAAGCCGGTGCCGGTGTATTCGACGTAGATGTCGATCTCGCCGCTGACCAGCGCCTCGTGCACGACGGCGGTGCCGCCGAGGTTCAGCTGGCGCTCGACAGTGTACCCGTTGTCCTCAAGCAACAGGGCGACCATCTCGGCGAGGATGATCGATTCGGTGAAATCCTTCGAGCCGACGGTCACGGTCGGCTTGTCGTCCTGCGCGGCAACGCCGGATATCCCGGCGAGTGACGCACCTATGAGTCCCAACGCCACGAGTAGCGTCGTCATTGTCTTGATGAACCTTCCCATGGGGGAGATGTTCCTTTCTGGTGGTTCTTCGCGAACGTGTCGATTCAACCCGTGTACTTCTAGCCTACCGTACCTGTCCAAAACGAGCGGGGCGGCAGCGATCTACTCCTCGCCGCCGAGAAGTCCCTTTTCGGTGAGGAACGCGGTAACCACGTCAGCCGGAACGGCGCCCTCCTCGTCGACCTGGTAGTTCAGGGCCGCGATTTCGCTCTCGGTGAATGCACCGTCGAGCTGGTTGAGGATCTCGGCGACCTCCGGGTTCTCGTCGAGGAACTCCTGCTGGAAGATCGGTGCCGGGTTGTACGGGGGGAAGAAGCCGAGGTCATCCTCGAGTACCACCAGGTCGAGCGCGGCGATCCGGCCGTCGGTGGTGTAGGCGGTGATGACGTCGACATCGCCATTGGCGACCGCGCCGTACATCAGACCCTGGTCGCCCGGCGTCACATCGCCGAACTCGATGCCATAGGCTTCCTCGAATCCCGGCAGGCCATCCGCACGAACCGGGAACTCCTGGTCGGTGCCCAGCGTCATGTCGGCGGCGTACGGCGCGAGGTCGCTGGTCTTCTCGAGGCCGAGCTCATCGGCCGTTTCCTGCGTCACCGTCATCGCGTAGGTGTTGTTGTAGCCCCAGTGCGCGAGCCACGTGATACCGAACTGCGCTTCGTATTCGGCCTTGGCCAGGTCGTAGGTGGCCGCGGACACATCTTCGCGGGTGTCGCCCTCCGGCACCGGCAGCTCCAGCACCGCGCTCAGCGCCGTCCCCGTCCACTCGACGAAGGTATCGACCTCGCCGCTCTGCAACGCGGAGAAGACGACCCCCGTGCCGCCAAGGTCAAACTGGCGCTCGACCTCGTAGCCATTGGCTTCGAGCAGCTGCGCGACGATCTCGCCCTGCAGGATCGATTCCGTATAGTTTTTCGAACCAACAACAACGGTCGGCTTATTGTCATCCTGTGCCACCGAAGCCCCGGCAGCACCGAACATCATGCCCAGAATTACCAGAAACGGCAACGCAACCTGTTTGAACAAACGCAAAACGGCACAACTCCTTGCGTGATTCACGGACACCTATCCGGCATCCCGCATCAATCCCCAACCCTACCGCATCCCCGAGGCAATGCCAAACGTGACCGAAACTAGACCGTGAGACCCTTCGGCACCACGCTGCGGCGCACGAGCCCCAATACGATCTCGGCGGTCAGGGCCATCGTGGCCACCGGGACGGCGCCGGCGAGCAGCAGGGGATAACTGTTCATGGCGAGCCCCTGCAGGATCCAGTCACCGAAACCGCCACCGCCGATGTAGGCGGCCAGGGTCGCCAGGCCGATGCTCTGGACGACCGCCGTCTGGATTCCGGCGAACATGAACGGCATCGCGAGGGGCATCTGGACCCAGCGCAACAATTGGAAATCGCTGCAGCCCATGCCGCGGGCGGCATCGACCGTGGCCGGGTCGGCGCTCTTGATGCCGACGAAGGTGTTGAGGAAGATCGGCAGGACCGCCAGCACGGTGAGCGCGAACAGCGATGGCCTGAACCCGATGCCCAGCCACGGCAGGACAAGCCCCAGCACGGCGAGGCTGGGAATCGCCTGCCCGATGTTCGCAACCCAGTTCGCGGGCTGCTCCAGCGCCGGGATGCGGCTAATCAGGATGGCCAGCGGCACGGCGATGAGGATGCCGAAGAGCACGGCATAGCCCACCAGCGTGATGTGCTCCTGGAACAGCTCCCAGAATTGATCCGGGTTGTCCCGAATGTAGTCGATGAAATCGAGTGGATCGTTGCTTCCAAACATGCGGCCTACCCCCGTTCGCTCGACGCGCGCAGATCACCCCGGAACACCAGGGCGACACGCGACAACGCTGCGTCCGCCAGCAAGGCGAGCAGGATGGACATCAACGCCCCCGCGATGATGAGACTGGTATCGAGCCGGCGGATGCCGTCGAAGATCAGTCGCCCCAGCCCGCCGGCGCCGACCACTGCCGCGATCACGGCGATGCCGATGGCCGCGACCGTGGCGATGCGAATCCCGGCGAGGATGTAGGGCAGGGCGAGCGGCAGCTCCACCATCCGCAGGCGCTGGAGGTTGGTCATGCCCATGCCGCGGGCGGCGTCGTTGATCGGGGCCGCCACTTCATCCATGCCGGCGGCGGTGTTGCGCACGATGGCGAGCAGGGAGTAGATCGCGAGCGCCGTGGTGGCCGTGCGCATGCCCAGGCCGGTGTAGGGGATGAGAATGGCGAAGAACGCCAGGCTCGGCACGGTGTACATCACACCGGTGATGTTGAGCACCGGCAACGCCAGCCAGCGCACCTTCGAGATCAGGATTCCCAGCGGCACGCCGATCAACGTCGCGATCAAGACGGCCACCCCGACCAGCTGCGCGGTCTCCAGCGTGCGCTGCCAGACGACATCGGGATTATCGAGGATGTATTGCACCGGCAACCTCCTCCCGCTGTTCGTCGGTGTCGGTCACGTCGTCCTCAGGCACGTCGTCATCGGGGGTGTACTCGGTGGCAACCCCCTCGCTGAGCGCGGTCGCGAAGTCGTGATACGACACGTAGCCTTCCGGGTCGCCCTCGTCGTTCGCGACCCAGAAGCCGTCGCCGGCAGGCTCGTCGGTGTGGGTGAGCTCCCAGCTCGCCTCGGTGACGGTGAGGGAGCCAGGGATGACCAACGCTTCGTCGTCGCCGGGGAAGTCCTGCTTCGGCTGGGCAAGCTCGCGGATATAGGTGTACTCGAGCGCCTGCAGGGCGAACTCGTCGCCGATGAACTCGCGCACGAAATCGCTGGCAGGGGTGCGCAGCAGGTCGGCGGGGGAGCCGTTCTGCTCGACGGCGCCGTTATTCATCAGCACGACACGATCACCGAGCAGGAAGGCCTCGTTGATGTCGTGGGTCACGAAGACGATGGTCTTTTGCACTTCCGCCTGAATCTGGCGCAGCCAGCGCTGCAGCTGGTTGCGGGTGATAGGGTCGACCGCGCCGAACGGCTCGTCCATCAGGATGATGTTGGCGTCCGCGGCCAAGGCGCGGGCCACACCGACGCGCTGCTGCTGCCCGCCGGAGAGCTGGCGCGGATACCGATCCGCGTGCAGCTTCGGGTCGAGTCCGACGAGCTCGAGCAGCTCCTCGGCGCGGGCGCGGCGCCGGGTCTTCGGCCAGCCGAGCAGTCGCGGTACGATCCCGACGTTGTCGGCGACCGTGAAATGAGGGAACAACCCGCCCTGCTGGATGACGTACCCGATATTGCGCCGCAGTTCGACGACGTTCATCTGGGTCACGTCGCGCCCATCGATCGAGATGGTGCCCTCGCTGATGCCTTCAAGGCGGTTGATCATCCGCATGGTGGTGGTCTTGCCGGAGCCGGACGGCCCAATCAGGACACAGATCTCACCATCCGGAACCTCGAAGCTGATGTCGTTGACGGCGCGGACCTGCTGGTCCCCGGAACCGAATATTTTGGAGACGTGTTCCAGTGTAATCACGCAGTCGCCCTCCCGTGAAGCAACCAAAATACGCACAAGAATCGAACGACCGATCTCTCGGACAACACACAACCGGGCGGGATCATCCACGCCCAGAACACGCGCATCTTCCGATTCGTAGGCTACAAGTCTACGTCATTCACGACCGCCGGGCGGACACGGGGCACCTTCCGCGGGTGGCGACACGGTCGATTTCCGCGCTATCAGCGGCTGCCCGCGATTGTGACGCGCGTCACAATCAGCTCGTTCGTGGTTCACAGATTTCACTCTTGACTGAATGTTCCGAAATATTGGATAATCACATCCATCACACGTGGCGAGACACGGAGGTCCGGCGTGATCGAATCCCAGGCATCATCGATACACATCACCGCGCAACAACGCGACTTCATCGACGACTTCGCCGCCCTGTGGGAGCGATTCGCGATCAACCCCACCCAGGGCCGGGTCCTGGCCCTGCTCTACATTGCCGACCGGCCCGAGCTGACCGCCGCCGAGATCGCCGAAGCGCTCGGTATCAGCCGCGGGTCCGTCAGCCAGATCACCCGCCAGCTCATCCAGTTCCACATGGTGCAACGCATTTCCCGGCCGGGAGACCGGCGCGACTACTTCCGCGTGTCCGGCAACCCGTTTGGCGAGGCGGCACGCGCCGAGCGGGCGCAGATCGGCACGTTCATCGACCTGTTTCAACGTGGCTTGAATCTCCACAACACGAGCCCACCGGAACGCAAGCGAGCACTGCGCAACTCGATCGCGTTCCTGAAGGACTACGACGCCACCCTCGGCGCGTTCCTCACCACCTGGGAGCCACCCAGGGATTCGGAGCAACCATGACCTCCCCAGCCATCGTGACGGAGCACCTCACGAAGACCTACGGGGCCAACCGCGGCATCCGCGATGTCAATATCACCGTCGAGGAGGGCGAGATTTTCGGATTCCTCGGTCCCAACGGCGCCGGCAAGTCGACCACCATGCGCACGCTGCTCGGCTTCATGAAGCCGACCGGCGGCGGCGGTCGCATCTTCGGGCTCGACATCGTCGACGACAGCGTCGAAATCCGCACCCGCGTCGGCAACCTGCCCGGCGAGTTCGCACTGGAGGACCGCATGACCGGTCGCCAGGTGGTGCAGCTCTTTGCCCGGCTGCGCGGCGTCACCGACCTCTCCTACGCCGACGAGCTGGCCGAGCGCCTGAACGCCGACCTGGACCGCCCCACCCGCAAGCTCTCCCGCGGGAACAAGCAGAAGATCGGTGTCATCACCGCCCTCTTCCACCAGCCGCCGCTGGTCATGCTCGACGAGCCGACCGGCGGGCTCGACCCGCTGGTGCAGGAAACCTTCCTGGAGCTGCTGATCGAGGCCAAACGACGCGGGCAGACCGTGTTCTTTTCGTCCCACATCCTGCCGGAGATCGAGCGAGTGGCCGACCGGGTCGGGATCATCCGCGAGGGCGAGCTCGTTGCCGTGGAAAATCCGCACGCCCTCACGGGCCGCACCTTCCGGCGGGTCCGGCTCAACTTCAACGCCCCGCTGGCCGACGAGGCGATCGACCGCTTCCGCCGGCTCCCCGGCGTCAGGGAGTTCCAGGCCGACAGCAACACGCATCTCGACTTCAGCGCCCACGGTGACATCAACGCCGTGGTGCGCCTTGCCGGGTCGCACGACCTGGCATCCATCGACATCGAACGTCCGTCGCTGGAGGAGATCTTCCTCAATTACTACAACGGCAACGGCCGCAATGTGACGAAAGGAGTGGCGGTATGAATCAGGTCACCGCCACCGCAACACCCGATACCGCCGTTGCCCGCGCATCCACTCCGCCGAATCGGCTGTTGGTGTACCTGCGCCACCGGATCGGCCAGCACTCCCGCGCGACGTTGTTCTGGGGACTCGGGTTCTCGGTATACGCCCTCATGATCATCGCCATCTTCCCGTCGTTCCAGGAGAGCGGCGTGCTGGATGTCGACCAGTACCCGGAAGCGATGCGCGAAGCGTTCAACCTCACGTCGATGGACACGATCGAGCCGTACCTGTCATCGCAGATCTACGCCTACATGCCGATCGTCCTCGCGTTCCTACCGGTGACGATCTTCGCGGGCGCGATCGCCGGTGCGGAGGAGCGGCGCACCCTTGATGTGCTGCTCGGCAACCCGCTGCCGCGATCGGTGTTCATCGTCGCGACGTGGCTCGCCGTCGCCGCCCTGCTGGCAGCGATGCTGGCCGTCGTCGGGCTGCTCCAGTACGGGGCCGCGGTGGCGCTGGACATCGACCTCTCGTTCGCCGACGCGATGCTGTCACCACTCAACCTGTTCCCGATCTCGATGCTGTTCGGCAGCATCGCCCTGCTGATCTCCGCCGTCGTGCGGCAGCGGGCCATCGCCACTGGCGTGACGGTGGCGTTCCTCTTCCTGATGTACCTGTTCGACATCATCGGCAAGATCTCGGACTCGTGGTCGTGGCTGCGAGACATCTCGGTCTTCAAGGCCTACGGCGACCAGCTTCAGGATGGAATGCCATGGGGTGGCGCGGCGCTGCTGCTGGCGCTGGCGATCCTGATCGCAGGTGTGGCGATCCCCGCCTTCCAGCGCCGGGACATCTACACGTAGAACATTGGCAATCCGTGACGACGCCCCCGATCTGACACCGACCGAGGGCGTCGTCCGCCGCGAGCACGGTCGCCTCCCGTAGACCCGGATTTTGATATCCGGGTTCGTTCTATTGTTCCGATCTTCGCGGATTGTAATCGTCTTCCGCCCACATTCCGGGATTCCCTTCGATGTATGCCCGAATCCTCTCCAGACCACGTTCATCCCGGATGATGTGGTCGTAGAATTCCTCCTGCCATAGTCGACCCGGGAATCGCGGCCACCCATCCGTCTTCACGCCGAGCGTGTAGTCATAGGTTGTGCGCTTCTTGAACCAACCCACGATGTCGCTCAGGTTCGGGATCGCATCAATGTCCGGGTCAGCGCCAAGGTGTATGACGGCGTGGAAGTGGTTCGGCATCACGACCACTGCATCCAACTCGACCGAAACGAATCGGGCTGGCAAATAATGCCACCAGGAGTCGACTACCACGCCGGCGGGAGACAGATCGACGAGCCCGTCTCGAACATCACCAAACAGACAGACACGCCGTTCGGTGCACAGCGTGATGAAGTAGCTCGATGGAGATGCGTAGTCATGCCCACGCTTCCGGAGTCTCGACGTGACACCGACCCGTGAGTGATATTTGGGCATCGTGTCGCCTCTGGCAGTCCAAAAACGTGATTGCAGAAACGAACCCGGATATCAAAATCCGGGTCTACAAGGCGCGTCGTTACCCGCCGGACGCCAGCAACCCCTCTGCTTC
>JAUIGA010000143.1 GCA_030430125.1 Chloroflexia bacterium
AAGGGCCCATCGGTGAATATCGCCTCATCCCCACGGTTGTCGATGACGGTGGCCGTGCCGGGCGAGGCGAGACCGTTGGCGTAAACCCAATGACCTTCGGTCTTGAGCCGGTCGTTGAACACGTCAATGGCTGCAGTCTCGTCCCTGGTGGCGGTGCCGGTGTTGCTGTCGATAACGGAAACCTGATACTGCATCGCGGATCGTCTCCTGAGGAGTGGGGGCACTCCCCCAGCGGGAGGCCTCTCATCAATACCACGAATGGAGTTGCCCCAATCCGACAACGCCTCCAGATTCAGACAGATGATTGATCGTCCACCGGCTTCCCTCTTGCACCCAAAGAGCGAGATAGTACACTGCCCCAAACCACGACATCGCCACACGGCCGCCCGGCGAAGAGTCGCGGGTGACGGCCAGCATGGAGGAGAGAAGGCCGCATGGAGGAAGAACATAGAGGGGGAGCGCCGATTGTCCTCGGAGTCCCTCGGGAGCGCGCGGCCGCGGAGCGACGCGTCGCGCTGATTCCCGACGTCGTCAAACGCCTCGTCAGTGACGGGGCGTCGGTTCTTGTGGAGTCCGGGGCCGGTGCGGGCGCCTCGATTCACGACAGCCAGTACGAAGAAGTCGGGGCGCAGGTCGTCAGCGATCCTGCCGCCATCTACGCGCGGTCCGATGTGGTGCTCAAGGTGCAGGCGCCGGCCGCGTACGACGACATCGACGAGCTCGCCGCGTTGCGTCGCGGGCAGGTGCTCGTGTCGTTCCTCGCCCCGCTGGTGAAACACGATCTCGTCACCTCGCTGCGGGATGCGGGCGTCGAGGCGTTCAGCATGGACGCTATCCCGCGCACGACGCGCGCCCAGTCGATGGATGCGCTGTCTTCACAGAGCAACCTCGCCGGGTACAAGTCGGTCATCATGGCCGCCGACGCGCTCGGCAAGATTCTCCCGCTGATGATGACCGCGGCCGGCACCATCACACCGGCCCGCGTGCTGATCCTCGGGGCCGGTGTCGCCGGCCTGCAGGCGATCGGCACGGCGAAGCGGCTCGGCGCCGTTGTCTACGGATACGACGTCCGCGCCGTCGTGAAGGAGCAGGTCGAGAGCCTCGGCGGCAAGTTCGTCGAGCTCGATCTCGGTGAAGATCTCGCCGGCTCAGGCGGGTATGCTCGCCAGGCATCCGAGAACCAGACCCAGCTTCAGCAGCAGGGGCTGGCAAAGGAGGCTGCGCTTGCCGATATCGTCATCACGACCGCCCTCATCCCCGGACGTCCCGCACCCGTCCTGATCACGGCCGATGCCGTGGCTGGCATGAAACCCGGCTCGGTCGTTGTCGACCTCGCCGGCGAGATGGGCGGCAACTGCGAGCTCTCCCGGTTCGGCGAGACCATCGTCGAACACGGTGTCACCATCATGGCCCCGGCCAATGTGCCGAGCCTGGTCCCGGTCCATGCCTCCCAGGTCCTGGCCAAGAACATCCAGAACTTCCTCGAGCTCATCGTTCGCGATGGGCAGCTGGACGTGAACTTCGACGACGATATCGTCGCCGGTACCGCGATCGTCCACGACGGCGAAATCGTTCACGAGCTGACCCGCAAGGTCATGGGGCTGCCTGAACTCGAGCCGGAGGAGCCGGAACCGGAGCCGCGCGCGCCGACACCTGAAGAGATCCTGGCCCAGCGGGCCGAGTTCGAAGAGGCGGAACGATCGGAGACGCCCGCATCGGATGCGGAGCCGGCAGACGGCAATCCGACCCAGGCCGACGCGGCGACCACGGAGCCACCAAACGGCAGGATCAATGAGCCACCCTCCAGCGCGGCGATCGCGCCGGATGTCGAGGACTCCGGAGATAGCGGCCGCCCGACAGGACCCGAACGTGGAGAGAACGCATGAATGACGCATTCCTGACGGGGACCTATGTGTTCCTGCTCGCGGTGTTCCTCGGGGTGGAGCTCATCGGCCGCGTGCCGTCGACCCTCCACACGCCACTGATGTCGGCGACCAACGCCATCAGCGGCATCGTGATCCTCGGGGGGATGATCCTGCTCGGCCAGGTTGATGGCAACATCGCGCTCTCGATCGTCGGGTTCATCGCCATCATCCTCGGAGCCGCGAATATCGTGGGCGGCTTCGCCGTGACCGACCGCATGCTTGGCATGTTCAAGCGACGTCCGGAAGCCGACGGCGCCGGGGAGGCGGGTTCCTAGGCATGTTCGACAACGGACGAGACGCATTCATCGACCTGTGTTACCTGGTTTCGGCGTTCCTGCTGATCTTCTCGATCAAGCGCCTCAGCACGCCCCGGACCGCCCGCAGCGGCAACATGCTGGCCATGGCCGGCATGGGCCTGGCCGTCTTCGCGACGTTCTTCATCGACGGGGTCATCGACGCGGCACTCTGGATCGTGCTGGCCATGCTCATCGGCGGCGGTGCCGGGTACTTCGCCTCCAAGCGTGTCCAGATGACGCAGATGCCGCAGATGGTCGCCGTGTTCAATGGCCTCGGTGGCGGCACCGCGGCACTGGTTTCGGTTGGAGAGTTCCTCAATCGTGATTCCGTGGGCGGCGGCGAGGAGCTGTCGATCCTCCTTGGCACCCTCGTCGGCGCGGTCACGCTTACCGGCAGCATGGTGGCGTTCGCCAAGCTGCACGGGCTCATTTCCGGCCGGCCAATTGTCTACCCGAACCAGCAGATCTACAACGCGGTCGCGTTCGGCGTGATCCTCATCCTCGGTGTGCTGATCCTCGTGCTTGGCGAAGGCACCTTCGACAAGAGCCTGCTGATCGTGCTTTTCCTGGTGGCGCTCGCGATCGGTGTCACGCTGGTGCTGCCCATCGGCGGGGCCGACATGCCCGTCGTGATCGCACTCCTGAACTCGGCCTCCGGTGTCGGCGGCGCCCTGACCGGCTTCACCATCGACAACCAGGCCCTCATCATCGCCGGGGCGCTCGTTGGCGCATCGGGGATGTTCCTCAGCTTCCTCATGGCACGCGCCATGAACCGGTCGCTGTTCAACATCGTGTTCGGCGCATTCGGCGCGCAGCCCACAGGCGGCGCATCCGGCGATAGCGCCAGCGGCGAGGCGCTTCCCGTGAAATCCACCACGGCGGAAGACGTCGCGGTTACCGTGGGCTACGCCAACAGCGTCGTGGTGATTCCGGGATACGGCCTCGCCGTTGCCCAGGCCCAGCATGCCGTGCGCGAGCTGGCCGATGTGCTGGAGGACCGGGGAGTCAACCTTCGCTACGCGATCCACCCGGTTGCCGGCCGCATGCCGGGACACATGAACGTGCTGCTCGCGGAGGCGAACGTCCCGTACGAGGATCTCTACGAGATGGACCGCATCAACGACGACTTCCGCAACACCGATGTGGTGCTGGTGGTCGGTGCAAACGACGTGGTCAACCCGGCGGCGAGCCAGGACCCGAACAGCCCGATCTACGGCATGCCGGTGCTTCGCGCCAATGAGGCCCGGAACATCGTTGTGCTCAAGCGGAGCATGGACCACGGCTTTGCCGGGATCGACAACATGCTCTTCCATGACCCCAAGACCTCGATGTTGTTTGGCGATGCGAAGGACTCGCTGATCAACCTCGCCACCGCGGTCAAGGACGTCTGATGCAACGGCGCGATCCGGGCTCACTGCCCGGGTCGCGCCGAATCGGGCTCCGTGCTCGCGCCATGCCGGACGGAGGATATGCCCATGCCAGGCCATGATGCCGAGGAATTCGGTGGCGAGTTGTACCACGACATCGTTGCCCGCACGGAGCGCAGCTGGGGTATCTGGCTCGATATCCTCCGTCGCGTCGACGAGTCGGATGCCGTTGTCGCCGATCTTGCTCGCGCCCTCATGGATGCCACCTCCCGAGACGACGAGACCGCCATCGAGACGATTCGCGCGTTGCTGGAAGGCAGCACGGAGATGACCGTCGCGACGCCGGCGCGAGTCGTTGGCGGCGCCAGCCTGCCCGCCGCAAGGGAGGCGATGGTTGCCCATCACGATCGGCTGCTCGGCGCGATCGAGGCCGCTTCACAAGCATCCAACGACATCCTGGAACAGGTGCGCCTGCGCATCGCCGCCCTGACCTGGCAGCAGTACGAGGATCGCGCCACCCGCCTCGGTCACTCCATCGCCGCTCGCGAAACCTGATCATGGGGCGGCGGCGGACAGGCCTATGGCTCGCGCTCGTCGCCGTGCTCCTTCTTGCCGGGTGCGGGCCATTCGCCTCGCCCGGGTCCGGCCCGGCCACCTGCGAGCCACCCGCCCGACCCGCGAGTGCGGTGGACGGCATCTACGTCCTGCCCGACGACGGGCGCGATCCGGTCCTGCACGAGCTTGACAGCGCCGCCTGCGCCATAGATGTCAGCGTCTACCTCATCAGCGACGACACCATCATCGATGCCCTGCTCCGGGCCGAGAAGCGGGGAGTCCGGGTGCGGCTCATCTACGAGGCAGCACCGTTCGGTGGTGGCGTCGGGATCGTCGAGGCGACCGAGGAGCTCACGGAGAGCGGAATCGAGCTGCGAACCGGTCCGGAAGACATCCGATTCATGCACGCCAAATACCTGGTGATCGACGAGCGGACCGCGATCGTCACCAACCAGAACCTCACCTACTCGGCCTTCGAATCGAATCGGGAGTTCGGTGTCGTCACCACCGATCCGGACGATGTCGCGACCCTCGCCGCCATCTTCGAGGCGGACTGGTCCGAATCCGCGCCGCCGGTCGCCGGCGGCCGCCTGATCGTCAGCCCGCAGAACTCCCGTCCCCGCCTGATCGAGCTCATCAACGACGCCGACCGCGAGATTCGCCTCTACGCCGAGGTGATCCGGGACGACGAGATCGTCGACGCGCTCTCGTCCGCCGCCCAGCGCGGCGTGCGCGTGCGCATCATCGTGAACGAGCCGGACGACGACCTGGACGAGACAATCTACACCGTGCTTGCGTCCAACGCGATCGAGATCCACGTTGTCGGTTCGCCCTACATCCATGCCAAGGCGCTGCTGATCGACGACCGGGCGGTGGTGATCGGTTCACAGAACCCCACCGCGACATCGCTGGACAGCAACCGCGAGGTGTCGCTGCTGCTTGACGACCCCGGCGCACTGGCCCGAGTCTCATCGGTCTTCGAGCGAGACTGGGTCCACGGCGCGCCGTGGATAGCCGGTTCGAGTCAGTTTTGATACGGTTTGCCGCTTGCGCTTGACATGTCTATGGTGTACGGTTATCTTGTACGTACAGTCCCGATGGGATTGTCGCGGATCACCAGTCACCTGGGTCGGGTATCAGAGCTGCGGGGCGACGATACCATCGCGATTCAAGGTCGGCTGGGGAGGAAGGCAGACCGGTTCCCGTTGCGGGGCGTGGAGCCGACATCGCTTCTTCCGGATGCGTCGCCAATCCTCCGGGGCTGTCGTTTTGCCCGTCCTTCCCGCTCCCATCGGTAGCCCCGATCACCCCCACAGTTGCCTGAATCGCGCCTTTGGCATCGATCCTGATGTACTTCAGCGTGATCTGGACGCAGATCGTGTACAGGAAGGACGTTGCCATGACCGACCCCACACCCCAGCGGAACCAGCTACCGCGGGACGATCGGCCCGTCATGGGCGATCACCCCGAGCTCGAAGACGAAGACGCGCAGGTCGAACCGCTCTCCACCGAAGAGGTCAGCAATCTCCGGCGACTCCTCCTGCCGGGCATCGTGGTGCTGGCCATCGCCCTGATCGTGATCCTGTACTTCGTGTTCTTGGACTGAACCCGGCCCTCGCGCTCGCGGTCATCTCCCCGTGTCAATCCTCCGGCAAACGCCGCCGGACATCCCGCTCGCTCCGATACGCCTCGACCGCATCCTCGATGGTCGCGTACAAGCGTTCGGCGCCGAACACGCTGGATATCCCACCACGCTCCATGATGTCGCGCACAGGCTGATGGATACCAGCCAGCCAGACCCGGATTCCGCGCGCCGCGAAGTCCCGATGGATGCTGCGCAACGCATCCATCCCGGAAATATCGAGATCAGGGGACGCATCAAGATCCAGCACCACGACCTCGGGCGTGCCTGATTCCTGATCGAGCAATTGCTTGATCGAATCACGCATCCAGTCGGCATTGACGAAAAGCAGCGGCATGTCCTGCCGAAAGATGAACAGCCCCGGCTCCGGGTCCGTGTCGTCGCGCAAATCGATCGCGCCATAGGCGCGCGATCCTCGAATCCTCGCCAGCTGGTGTCCCTGCGGCCGGCTGAGAAGATTGAGCAGGTACAGGATGGACAGTACCGCCGCGATCAGCAGCCCGGGCAGGATACCGAGCACCAGCACACCGACGAAGGCGATGGCCGAAATTACCATGCTGTCAAATCGCAGGCTGGCGATGCGACGCATGGCCGCAATGTCGACGAATCCAATAACGGCGTTGATCACGATCGCACCCAGGACGGCCAGCGGCAAATCCCGGAAAAACGGCATCAGCGCCACGGCCGAGAGGAATGCCAGACCGGCGAGCACGAGCGACGACACCTGTGTCCGCGCGCCGGCCCGATCGTTGGCGGCGGACTGGCTCGCGCCGCCAGCGGTGATGAACCCCTGGAACACCCCGCCGAAGATGCTCGCCGCACCGAGCGCCACCAGCTCCTGGTTGGGTCGAACATCGTAGTGGTGCTCGTCGGCGAACTGGCGCGCCACCGACATGCTCTCCGAATAGCCGATCACGACGATCGCGAGCGTGCCCGGAATCAACACGAGCACGTCGGCCAAATCCACGATCGGGATTGACGGCAGCGGAATCGCCCGATCGACCGTTCCGACGACGGCCACCCCCTTCTCCTCGAGATCGAGGATGGCCACGATAACGATCGACAGCGCCACGACCAGCAGCGCCGAAGGCACACCGGGCGCCAGCACCCGAAACGCCAGGAGGACCGCCAGGCTGCCACCACCGATGACCAGCGTCCACCCGTTTGTCTCACCAAGGTGGGTGGCCAGGTGCCACGCCTGTTCGTAGAACGGCCCGTCGATCGACGATGTTCCGAGCACCTTGAACAGCTGGCCCACCATGATCGTCAGCCCGAGGCCCATCAGGAACCCCGTTTGCACGCCGAATGCGATGAATTGGGCGAGAAACCCCATCTGGAACCGGCCCAGCAGAAGGAACAGCACCCCGCTCAGGATCGCCAGGACCGCCGACAGCGCCGCATACTCGCCCGCATCGTCGGCGACGATCAGCGGCGCGACGAGCGACGCGGAGATGGCGGCGGTCGCCGATGTCGGGCTCACGATCAATTGGCGGGATGTGCCAAACAGCGCGTAACCCAGCGGCGCGGCGAACGAGGCGAAGATCCCGGCCTGCGGCGGCAATCCGGCGATCTGGGCATAGGCAATCGCCTGCGGCACAACAAGCGCCCACACCGTCACGCCGGCGATGAGGTCCGGCGTGAGCCACGACCGTTGATACCGCGGCAACCAATCCGCTATCGGCAGCCAACCCATCTCACCCTCCCCTGCTCTCGCTCCGGTTTCACGACACCCATGGTACTGCGGTTCTCTCGGTGATTGACACGGGATTCGGTTGAATGCTCTTGGGACCAACGGTAGAGGCCCCCAGCGTCATGCCGAAACCTACCAATGCTATACTGTGTCCCCATCACCACCCTGAATGGCTTTCCCTCGGCACCGGCGAGAGGAGTCGACCACCCAGATGGAACGACCATGCACACGCTGTAACTCGACCGTGTTGCCGGGCGATCGATACTGCGCGGCATGCGGCGCACCAGTGACCGCTGGCGCGCCAGTCCCTGCCCCGCCCTCGGCACCAGTGCGGACCCCCCGCCCGTGGTACCGGCGCAAGCTGGTGCTGATCCCCCTGGCAATCCTGACATTCGTGAGTGTGTCGATCGGCATCGCCATCGCATGGATCGACGCCCGGTTCGACACCATCAACGCGGTCAGCACCCCGCCACCGGTCATCACCGGTTCCCAGCTGGGTGGGGACGACACCCTGCAGATCGACACCGGCCCCGCCATGGAAGCGGTCCGGCGCGCGGAGCAGGGCGACCCCATGCCGACCTCGCTCCCAGCCGAAGACGAATCGACATCGGCCCCACCGCAATCGAACGGGCGGGCATTCGTCATGATCGCGTTGCAGACTGGCGCCACCCCCGCCGCCACACCGGCAGCTTCGCCAGTTCCGGATACCGCCGTCGCCACGCCCGAAATCCTGCAGCTGCCGCCGGCCGACACCGGGGAGGCC
>JAUIGA010000144.1 GCA_030430125.1 Chloroflexia bacterium
GCCACGACATGCCATCCGAGGCGATCGAGCAGGCCCGTGCCGCCGAAGACCACGACACCGTGGCCCGACTCCTGGCGGCCAATCGGGACGAATTCAGGCGGCTCGGTCGCAACGCGTCCATCAGCCGTTGGGCCGCCTCGCTTCCCGACGAGATGGTGCGGGCACGCCCCCGGCTCGCCCTCATCTTCGCGGCGAGCTCCATGGCGTCCGACAACACCAATCGGACGGCTCGCCGCCTCGCATCCTGGGCAGACGACGCCATCCGCGCCATCGAGGATCGTGGTGGCCTCGATCCCGCAGACGACGCCGACGGGACCATCGTCGGCCCTGCCGGGCTGGAAGCGCTGAAGGGCGAGTTGCTGGCGATGCGGGTCATGCACGCGTTCCGGAGCCTGCCGCCCGAAGAGATCGCCGCAACCGCCGACCAGGCGCTCGCGCTTCTTCCGGACACCATGCCTCGCGACCGGGCCCTGCTCCGCATGGCACGCGTCGCAATGCACCTGCAGCTGCACACCCTGGAATCGGGATTGCCCGACCTCGAGCTGTGCCTCGAAGACGCCCGCCGGGCCAACAGCCCATCCCTGCTCGCCAGTGTCCTGACGTTCCTCGGCGAGGTGTATGTGGATCTGGGCCGGCTGCAGGAAGGCCGTCGCTCGTATGAAGTCGCACTCATGGCGGGACAGGAGGCCTCGGCGGAGGCGACCCTGGAGATGATCGGTGTCCACACCGGGCTGGCCGAGGTCTTGCTGGAGCTGGGAGAGCTCGCGGGCGCAACCCACCACACCGCGCGTGCACTCGAGATCGCCACCATCGCCCCGACGCGGAGCCCCGTGCTGTACGCTCGGACCATGGCGGCGCAGGTGATGGCGGCGACCGATGATAACGAAGCCGCGCTGGCACACCTGGCGGAGGCAGACGCCTTCGTTCGAGGATCCAGCGACGCCCGCTTCCATTCGCACCTTGCTGCCGTCGCGTTGACCGTTCACTGCCGAACCGGCAATATCGACGCGGCCCGCGAGGTCGTGCAGGCACGCGGACTCAGGCCGGACCTGGACATCGACGCCAGCAATGCCGACGAGGCGACCGCCTATGCGCGACTGCTCGTCATCGGGGACGGTGACGGCGATCGCGCCGCGCGGATGCTCGCACAGGTGATTCCGGTCGTCCAGGCCCGCGGTCGCGTTCGCGACGAGATTCGCGCACGCATGCTGCTGGCACAGGCGCAGGCGCTGGCAGGCGATCAGGCGCAGGCGCTCGCATCCCTGGGACGCGCAACCATGCTGGGGGAACCGGGGCGCTTCAACCGGATGTTTACCGCTGAAGGTCCGACCATGGTCACGTTGCTGGAGTCGCTCGTCGACGCAGTCCGGCGCGGCCAGGCACCGGCGGCGTCTGGCTCCTCCCACTACCTCTCCTGGCTGCTGCGGGAAGCCCGCCGGACAACGCCCGCTCGTCCCGCGAGCCTCGCACCACTCCCCGTGCCGCTGACGCAACGGGAAATCGAGGTCCTGCAGCTCATCGCGGACGGATTGCGCAACCAGGAGATCGCCGATCGGCTGTACATCAGCCTGCCAACCGTCAAGCGCCACATCGCCAATGCCTACGGCAAGCTGGGTGTCAGGCACCGCACCGAGGCCGTTGCTCGACTACAACAGTTGGGTTTGCGCTGACGCCGGTCCAGCCCGGCCCGGCCGGCTCGTGGTCGTGGCCGCGAAGGCAATCTACACCCCGCACCTACACCGTTCGAACGATGTTCCGGGCCGGCGGTCTCCGTACGCTCTTGCTTGACGGCACTCGAGCGTCGAGGCAGGGCATGACCATGGACACCATCTATCGCATTCGCGTGAGCGGGCACCTCGACGACCGGTGGTCCGGGTATCTCGGTGGGTTCTCCGTGCAACGCCACGATGACGGAACAACCGTGCTGGTCGGGACCGTCGTCGACCAGGCGGCACTGCATGGCCTGCTCACGCGCATCCGTGACCTGGGCTTGCCGCTGCTGTCGCTCAGCAACAGTGCCGGAATCCATTGCTGCCCGGTCCACGCGCGTTCGTCGATGCTGCGACCGGGACGATCCAGGAGATCGGAAGACGACCATGAACGCCGCGGTACGGGGGAACCTTGAAACCGTCGACGCTGACGCGCAGCGCGGCCCCAAAGTGGGTCAGGCAAGTTCAGGGGCACGCGCAAAGCTCGCGGCGCTCCGGGCAACACTGATGTTCCTGTACGTGTATGCCGACGTTCTCTCGCTGTACCGACCCGGGGTGATCGATGACATTCGGGATGAAATGATGGGGACGCTGGAGGTATCGCAGGCGGCGCTGCTGGCCGCCGCAAGCAAGGCGTTGCATCACCTGCCGGCTACGCTGTCCGGCCGAGCAGCTCCCGTGCGCATGCAATGTAGTAGTGCCGGCCATTGGCGCTGGTTTCCTGCCGTGCCAGTTCCAGCAACCCGTCCGCCTTGATACGGCGGATCTCCACCTGGTCAGCATCGAGTACCAGCAGCAAATCGGCAAGTTCGAGTCCCCACTGGACGTCGCCGGAGCGGATGGCCGAAATGGCTGCGTCCGAGACAGCGTCCTTGCCGCCCATCTGCTCGACCATCTTCACTGCGCGCTCATGCGGCGCGAGCGGATTGAGGTGTGTCGGGTTGCCATCGAACCACCCAAGGTAGCCCGCATAGATGCTGCGAACGGACCACGCAACGGTGCCATAGTGCTCCTGGAGATAGGGAAGACGGCGGTACTTCTCGGGCAGCCGGACCGCGTTGACCGTGTCCTCTACCCCCATGCCTCGGTTCATGCACGCCAGGGTTTCGGTCAGGACAAAGTCGAGAGCATCGCGGAAGTTTGTCAGGACTTGGCCCACCGCATCCCGACCGATGATCGGTCGCGTGTGGCCTGGCAGGAGGGCCTCGGCGGGATACTGGCGCATGGTGTCGAGTGAGTCGATCCAGGTCGCGACGTCGCGATATTGCCCGCCCCGAATGGCGTAGAGATTCGGCCAGCACCCGTAGTAGTTGTCGGCACAGAACAACACTCGATGCTGCTCTTCCCAGATGAAGATCTGGTCTTCAGTCTCACCGGGTGCGGCACGCAGCGTCAGTGCCACGCCGTCGATATCCAGGTGGACGGACTCCTTCGTGTACACGGTCGTGGGCGGGACCGGACGGCGTGTCCCCTCGCCGACGGCGAAGCCTTCACGAATGCCGATCCCCTGGGAGATGGCTTCCTCGTCCGAGAGCTCATAGCCGAACTGGCGGATGCCACGACGTTCCAGAATGTCGCTCAGCTGCTCGGTGCGCGGGAGCAACGGATTTACCGGAGCGAATGCGATGATCTCGGGCCGGGCTGCCGCGAAGGCGCTGGCGCCGCTGCGATGATCGGGATGTCCATGTGTATAGATGATCGTCCGGACCGGCTTGGCGGTCCGATCCGCGATGATGCCCGCCAGTTTCTCCGCCCGTACATCAGTGTCGAGCGTGTCGACGAGGATGACGGACTCGCCGGTGATGATGAAACTCGCGTTGCTGTGCCCGTATCCCATGACGTGGAAGATCGTATCCGGCACGACCTCTGTCACGGTAGGGGGATAGGCCGTCGCCGTGAATTCCCGCAGAAGTTCCTCACCATTTCGCTCAAGCGACACGACTATCCTCCAGCGAAATCACCACTCACGACGCGCGAGGGTATCAGTCTCCTCGTGCCCTTCCGTATATCACGCTGGCGCCCATGTCGCTACGAGCTATGCGTGCACGTGGCAGGTTCCGCGCTGCACGCTCCCTGGAGCCGGCGTGGCGTCGGGGCGAAGCCGGCACGTCAGCGATGGGAAGTGCCACGGCGCGACAGTTCCTTCATGGTGCGCAGATGGGCACCATGCGCGTCCGCATACCGCGTCGCGGCGGCGAGACCGCGCCGATCCATGTCGCGATAGATCGTGTGCAGACCATCGGGGTCGATCGCGATCACCTCGTGCCAGAGGCCGATATCGCCGCTGTCCCCCACCCGGCCCCGGTTGTAGCGCCGCCAGTCGCGAACGTGCCGAAACCGTGCATCCTGCGACCAGCGCATGACCGCATCCATGTCCCGCCAGTACGTCAGCACCGTGAACACCCGTCCGTCGCGCCACCGCGTCGACCAGAGCAACCCGCTGTCGTCGGGGCGGGCCGCGGCCTCATCCAGCATGCCGCGCAGCGCCCGCACCAGTGGCAGCCACGACCAGACACGTGCCCAGCGGTTGACCCGCAATCCGAACAGCACCAGGGTCGTGCCCGGCGGCGGGTCAGCCGCCCACCGGCCCGCCAGGACATCGCGCTCGATCCCAGTTGGCGCTGAATCGGACATGTTCCCCTCGCGACTGCCTCCCAGGGTCGCCGTCCGGCATCCCACCGTTGCCGAGTCTACGCGCTTTCGGCCAGATCGTCGGGACTGTCGCCGCGCCGCGCCACCGGCTGCGGCGGCAGGTGCTCGACTCGCATCGCGACCGTCGCCCGCCCCATACCCGACACCGGCATGTTTCGGTACATGATGTGACTTGTCTCGGGATGCACCTCATATGCTTCGTGCCAGATGCCAACGTGGGCGTTGCCGCGCGTACTCCGGTTGAACGCCGCCCAGGCCGGCAGGTGCTCGCTCTCCCGAGCGGTGGCATAGCGCATCAGGCTGTCCATGTCGCGCCAGTATTGCACCACCAGCGGCTCGCGCCAGCGGAACCAGGATTCCGCGCTGAGCAGTCCGAGATCGGGTCGCCGAAACAGCTCACGCAGCATCTTCGGCATCGCCAGGACCACCGGCAGCCACGTCCACACCCGCCAGAGCGAATTGATGCGCATGCCGATCAGGAAGACCACCGTGCCGGGCGGCACATCGGCGCGGACGCGATACGGCTGCACGCCGGCGCCGGTCAGCTCACGCGATCCACTCATACGGTCCACTCCTCATCCTGGTGGCCGCGCAGCAGCGATGCGCCGAGCGAGATCACCGCCGTCGCCAGCAACACCGCGCCGGCGAGGGTCACGGCGATTCCGGCGGAGAACGACTCGGGCTCACCCACGAGCATATGCAGGAAGAACCCTCCAGACTGAAACAATCCTCCAGCGATCAACACCGTCACCGCCAGCCTCCTTTTGGGTGCGCTCCAGCGCGTTCGTTCGAGAAACAGGACATAGACAAGGGAGAGGATCACCAGCACACCGGCGTGGGCGTGCCCGGCGCGGAACTGGTCCACCTGCCAGTCACTGAGGATGTCGTCATCCTCGAGGATGCGCAGCAGCGAGACGCCGCCGAACATGACGGTGACCAGGAGAAGCAGGAGTCCTCCGACGAATCGTGTCATCATGTGTGCCTCCTTCCAGCTCGCGTGTGAATCTCGGTTTTGTGCATTGATCGATCACTACCTTCCATCGAGCCGAATCGTCCCGTCATCTGCAACGTTTCGCGTGCATTGTCTGGCGATCATGTCTCGCGGCGCGCCGACCCGGTGCCGTCTCAGCGGTCGGCGCTGACGTCACCCAGCATGAAGGCGCGCGCCCACTCCTCGTCCTGCGCCTCCGGCGCGCCGATCGAGACGCCGACCATGATCAGCATGCCTTGCGCGAAGAAGATCTGCGCCTCTGGCGCCGGCACGCCGGTCTCCCGCCGCACCAGGTCGAACAGGCCGGACATCGCCTGCTGGCAGGCATGCCGGACCTCGTCGTCGGCGGCCGCGCTGAACGATTGCAGCAGCAGGCGCAGCACCTCGGTGCGACCGGTGATGGCCTGGAAGGCATCGGCCAGCGCCCCCAGTCGCTGCGTGGGGGTGGCCTCGGGCGGCATGCCGGCGAGCGCACGTTCCCACACCGTCTGGATCATGGATCGCGCCATCGCGACTGTCTCCATGAACAGCTCCTTCTTGGTCCCGAACAACCGGAGCACATACGGTTGGGAAATTCCCGCTCGCGCGGCGATGTTGACGGTCGACGCGCCGTGCAGGCCGTAGGTGGAGAATTCGATCAGCGCGGCGTCGAGCACGTCGGCCCGCCGCTCCTCGGCGGTCCGTCGCCTTCGTTGTTGATCGATCTCGGTCACCGTTCTGCGCCTTTCCCGGTTCGATGCGGCAGACTCACCTCCGCGTTCATGTTAGTGATTGTACACTAACATATCCCAATGTCAACACCGTGGCACGATCCCGCTTGCGTCCCGGCGGAACTCCGCCCAGAATGTCGCAATGACCATTTGCGTAGTATCAGGAGTGCACTGTGACATCGTCAACCGAACACTGGCCGACCGGCGCGCCGGCGTACACCTCGCTCGCCACCGCCGTTCAGGGCGAGGCCGCTCGCTGGAACGTCCCCGGCATGACCGCCGCCGTCCTGTATGACGGCGAGCGCACCGCCGTCGCCAGCGGCGTGACCAACCTGGAGCATCCCGCCCCGGTGACCGTGGACACGCGCTTCCAGATCGGCTCGATCTCCAAGGTCTTCACCGGTACCGCGATCATGGCGCTGGTCGACCAGGGCAAGATCGACCTCGACGCGCCGGTGACCACCTGGATCCCCGACCTTCCGCTGAAACACGGATCGGCGCTGGCGAAGCTCACCCTGCGCCATCTGCTAAACCACACCACCGGTTTCGAGGGCGACGTCTTCTTCGACACCGGTGCCGGCGACGACGCGCTCTCCAGCAGCATTCCCCGGTTCGACGGGGTACGACACTGGACGGTTCCCGGTGAGTTCTTCGCCTACTGCAACACCGGGTTTTACCTCGCGGGCCGGATCATCGAGATCGTCACTGGCAAGACCTACGAGGATGCCATCACCGAGCTGGTCATCGAGCCGGCCGGGCTGAACCAGACCTCCTTCGCCTCGGCCGATCTCGCCACCGTTCCCACCGCCGCCGGGCACACGCTGAAAGACCGCTCCACCGGCTACCGTGTCTACCGGCCGTGGGCGTTGCCGCGCGTTGTCAACGCCGCCGGTGGCATCGTCAGCACGGTCGATGACCTGCTCACCTTTGCCGAGATGCACATGCGCGGCGGTCTGCATGGCGATACACGCGTGCTGTCGGCGGGTGCCGCGACCGCCATGCGCGAGCCCACCTCGACATTCGGCGTCATCGACGCCGGGTACGGCACCACCTGGCACATCCGAAACATCGACGGTGTCACCCTCGTCGGGCATGGCGGCGCGACAAACGGGTTCCGCGCCACTCTGGTGACGGTACCGGAGCGCGGATTTGCGCTGGCAATGCTCACCAACGGCGATCCCGGCAACGCCGCGATGGAGGAAGTGCAGCGGTGGGCCCTGCGCCACTGGCTCGACCTCGACTCGCCCGTGCGGGAGCTGATCGAATCGGATGACGCCGCCCTCGATGCCGTCACCGGTCGCTACGAACGGCACGACGCGACGATCGATGTCTGTCGGGTTGACGATCATCTCCGGATCGAACGACGAACGGTCGAGCACGAGGATCAGTTCTCCACCGAACGCGCCGAGGACGACCCTCCCACCGTGATGGAAGCCTGGCCAACCGGCGATGGGGTGTTCCGCGTGACGGAAGGCCCGCTCAAGAACGCCCTGATCGAGTTCTTCGACGGCCGTCTGTTCGGGGAGGACGATGCACTGGCGACCCGCCCGCTGCTGCGTTTCAGCTGGCGCGTCGCCGAACGCACCGGCGATGCTCCAGCGATTGAATCAGCCGCGGCGGACTGAGGCTGGCGCCATGACCGCGATCCCGACCGCGACAGCCCGGCAGATGGCCGAGGTCGACCGGATCATGATGGACGAGCTCGGTGTCGACGTGCTGCAACTGATGGAGGCCGCCGGGATCGCGGTCGCCGAGGCCGCTCGCCGGCAGCTCGGCGATGATGTCGCCGGTCGGCGGATCCTCCTGCTGGCAGGCAGTGGCGGTAATGGCGGCGATGCGCTGGTCGCCGCCCGTCACCTGCACGCGTGGGGCGCGATTGCCCGCGTCGTGCTGTCTCGCCCGCCCGATACGCTCCCCGAGACGACGGCGCACCAGGCGCGAGCGACGCGTGCCGTTGGCGTGGCCATCGAGGCGATGCCGGCCGGCGCCAGCGCATTCGACGCCCCGTACGATCTCATCGTCGATGGCCTGCTTGGGTTCAGCGGGCACGGGCATCCGCGCGGCGCTGTCGCGGAAATGATCCGGCGCGCCACCGGGCACCCGGCTCCGGTCCTCGCGATCGACCTGCCATCCGGGCTCGACGCGACAACCGGCACTGTCGGCGATCCCTG